>JBPBQU010000122.1:0-2617 GCA_050955085.1 Janthinobacterium lividum
GTGGGCCCGGCGGGGGTGTCCTTCCCGTCGTGCCGACGTCGCGCACGACGGCGACCCCCGCGCAGAAGTGCCGTGCGTCCACCCCGGCCACCAGCCGGGCCGGGGCCACCCCGCCCGAGAGGGCCCGCACGAGGGCCTGCTCGGGCAGTGGTCGCTGCGAGGCGACGAGCAACGCGTTGCCGTAACGCCGGCCACGGAACATCCCCGGTTCGGCGAGGACGGCGACGTGGGCGAAGACCGACCCGGTCGTGGCGAGCTCGGCGCGCGAGGCGGGCATGGGCGGGCGATCCGCGAGGTTGGCGACCCACAGTCCCTCCGGCGCCAGCACCCGGTCGACGTCGCGCAGGAACTCGGCGGTCACCAGGTGGTCCGGGACGTGGTCGTGGGAGAACGCGTCACGCACCACGACGTCCTGGCTGTCCGCGGGCAGTGCCGCCACCCCTGCCCGCGCGTCCCCCACCTTGAGCTTGAAACCGGCCGCACCGCTCGCACCGAAGCTGGCGCGCACGAGGTCGACGAGGCGTTGGTCCACCTCGAAGACGACCTGGCGCGAGCCGGGGCGGGTCGCTGCGAGATAACGAGGGAAGGCGCAGCCCGCCCCGCCCAGGTGGGTCACCCGCAACGGCCCCGGGGAGTGGACCGCGTCGATGACCGCGGCGCTCCACTGGTGGTATTCGAAGACGAGATGGGTCGGGTCGGCGAGGTCGAGGTAGGAACTGGGGACACCGTTGACGTGCACCATCCACCCGTCGGGGTCGTCCCGGTCGCGTTCGAGGCGGGCCGAGCCGGTGCTGATGGGCGCTTCACCCTCTGCAGGGTGGGGGGCACCGGGGGGCGGTGGGCCCGCCCGTCCGCGGCGGGAAGCACCGGGGGAGCGGGGGTTGGGGCGCATCCCTGGATCCAACCAGGCGCCTGCCCGGTGGGTGTTCTCCCCGGACCCGGGGTGAAGTTCTGCGCGAGAGCGGCCGAGGTAGTGAACATGTCGACGTTCCTCGAGATCTGCCTCCTCGCCGTGTTCGTGGTGCCTTTCGTCCTCGACCGGCGCGCTCTGCGCCACGGGACGGACGTCACGCGTCTTCCCCAGGCCGACCGTCCCCCCGTCGCCGCGACCAAGCGTTTCCCGCGCCCCTGGGCGCGCCGTCGATACGTGGATTCGGGCGTGGCCCAGGTCGCCGATTTCCTCAGTGAGCAGGATCCCGCCCGCTGATCGCGCCCCATCGCGATCGATGTTCTCGACTCCGCCTGTGCGCCGCCACCGCACGACGGTTAGCGTCGACCCCGCTCCGGCCACCTCGCGGCCGGACACGGAGAAGGAGCGATCCGCGTGGCACGACAGGACCTGAGCCCGGCCCAGAATCAGGACCCGAGCACAGCTGACCCGGGATCCGCAGGGGGTCTGGACGGACGGGCCGCGGTCCTCGTCCAGCGACTGCTGTCCGTGGGGATCGACGGTCTGGGTCCCTTCGACGGTGCCGCCGCGGTGGCGGGCGCTGCCCGGGCCCACCACCCCAGTACCGAGTCGGCCGTTCACGCCGTGGTGCGCAGACACTCCAGGATGGTGGCCGCCAGCGGGTTCGCGACCGGGGTGGGTGGCCTGATCACCCTTCCTGTCGCGCTGCCCGCGAACGTGGTGGGTTTCTACGTCCTCGCGACCCGCTGCGTGGCGGCCATCGCCGAGCTACGCGGTTATGACACCTCGCGCCCGGAGGTGCGCAGTGTGGTGCTGCTGACTCTCGTCGGTGCCGACGCGACCGACGTGCTCAAGGCCGCCGGACTCCCCACCGGGGGCCGCATCACCGCCCTGGCCTCCCAGCGGCTACCTCCCGCCGTGCTGATGCTGGTGAACAAGGGTGTCGGTTTCCGCCTGCTGGCTCGCTTCGGGGCCTCCGGGGTGTTCCGGGTGTCCAGCCGTGTCGTGCCCGTGGTGGGTGGAGTGGTCGGTGCCGGAATGGACACGATCCTGTTGCGTCGCATCGCGAAGCAGGCCGAGCACGCCCTGCCCCCGGTACGTGCTGGACAGCTCGGGGGGTAGCTGGGGTCCGGCGCGGGCTTGAGGGTGGAACGTCCGCGCCCACGGTGACGTTGACGTCGACGTCTGCTCGCTACCGCCGTCTCCCAGGAGTTCCCGTGGCCCGCGCCTCGACCCCCTCGCCGACAGTCCTCACGACCCCGCGTCGGCGGGCGGCTCTCGGCGTGCTCTGGAGCACCGCACGCGCGGGTACCCGCGCGGGGACACCCGGGATCGGGGAGCGGGTCCGCTCCCTACCGGCGCTCGTGCGGGACAGTGTCACGGGCCGATACCCGGGTTTCAGTCGTTCCCGGCTGGCGATGTCCGCGATCGGGCTGGTCTATCTGGTCTCTCCCGTCGACGTGTTGCCGGAGGTGTTCCTGCCCGTCGTCGGTCTGCTCGACGACGGTGTCGTCGCAGCCTGGATCGCCGGGACACTGCTGGTGGCCACCGAGGACTACGCGGCCTGGCGCCGGCGCTGAGGGTGCCCACCGCGGTGTCAACAGGCGGTTGAGCGCACGCGTCGGTGACCTTTCTGTGGACGCCCCCGCCTCGGTGAGCTGAGCGTCGCGAGGGTGGACGCATGACGCCATCCCGACCCTCCAGGTC
>JBPBQU010000123.1:0-2554 GCA_050955085.1 Janthinobacterium lividum
GCTCGCTTCGGCCGCGGCCATCGGGGTGGGTCTGACGTCGCTCGGCACGACCGGCCCCGCCGACACCCTGGTGGCATGCGCCGTCGGGGCTGCCCTCGTCGTCCTGTGGCGCGTCCTGCGCGGGTTGTCCGACCCCACACTGCGCACCCGGCAGGCGCTGGCGGGCGTGTTCACGACGGACGCTCCCGGTGCGGTCGAGGCAGCCTGGCACCTGGTGCGGTCCAACCCACCGCGGCGGTGGATGGTCGAGGTACTCCTCGCGGGGGAGGTCTGGCGGGCCGCGGGCCGGGCGCAGCAGGCCTGGACGCCGCCGGACCAGGAGCCGAGGACGTCGGGGTCTGGGACGCCGGGGCCTGGGACGTCGGGGACTGAATTTCCGGAACCAGGGACGTCGAAGCCTGGACCCCCGGACGGGCAACGATCGGTGCTGGACCCGTCCGGAGCGGGTGCGAGCGAGGTCGCCGCGCTCATCACCGCCTCCCGGTCCGCCGTCACCGGGCGGGAGTCCTCCTCAGGCCCCTCGGCTGGGAACCCCCCGGTGGTGGAGGACCCCGCTGGACGCGCCCGCGACCTGGGCCGCCACGTCCTCCAGCGGGCTGCCGTGGCAGCTCGTGAGCGGGACGAGACCCCGGTGCAGCTCCCGTCGGGTACTCCCGCCGCAGTTCTCGTCCGCGAGCGGTTGTTCTCCTGGCGCTCCCCGGAACTGCGCCACACCGCGCGTGGGGTGCTCGCGGCGGCCGTCGTCGGGGCCGTCGTGGCCTCCGACCCGGCGAACCCGCTGAACCCCACGATGCTCGCCACCTCCGTCTCGCTGCTGCAGCCCTCGCTGCGCGAGACCGCGGGTCGGATCCTGCAGCGGACGGCGGGCACGATCGTGGGGGTGGCGGTCTCGTTGCTGCTAGTGGGGATCCTCCCCGGTTCGGTGCTGCCCGTCGTCGCGGTGCTGGCGGTGGTCCTGGTCTTCGCCAGCCTGGGGCGATGGATGGCCGGGATGTACGCGTCGACCGCCGTGATGGCGATCTTGTTGCAGTCCAGCACCGGACGGCTGGATCCGTTCACCGGTCCGTGGGTCTACCTCGTCGACCTGCTCGGGGTCATCGTGGCGACCCTGGTGATCGGCGTGCTGGTGATCCCGGGCGCTCGGCGGGATCCGGCCGAACTGGCGGTCACGGCCGTGGTGAGCGCCCGGGAGCTGATCGCCGCAGCGCTGGCCGGGGAGCTCGTCGGTGGCCTTGGTGCCGCCCGTTCGGCGGCGCTGCGGTTGCGCCGTGCGGTGGCCTCGACCTCGCAGACGGCTGATCAGCTCAGGACGGCCCGACTGGGTCGTGCGCAGCGCCGACTGCGGCCCGAGCTGGTGGTGGCCTCGGAGCATCTCGAGGGGCTGCTCGTCGACGCCGAAGCGCTCGGCGCGATCACCGCCGCCGGCCTGGCGGGTTCGCGACCTCGTGATGAGCGGGTGGCGGACGTCCTCGAGCGGGCCGGTGAGGTGTTCGCCATGGACCGCTCGCCACATCCCGGATCGGAACCGAAGCTCCACGAGATCCTGTCCTCCCCCGCTCCCGGGCTGGGGGCCTCGCTGCTCGCCCACGCCCTTGCGCTGCGGGCCGCCGCCGAGTGGCTCACCCCACCCCGGGAGCAGGCGGTCGCGGGGGGTCCGGCCAGGGCGGCACCGAGCCCAGGACCCGGTCGACCCTGAACATCACCACCACCCGTTGCCGGTTCGCCCGGGGGGTGCGGTAGCGCTGGGCGTAGCGACGCTCGGCCTCCGTCACCTCCTCCGGGTCGGCGTGGACCTCACCTGTCCCCTCCAGTGCGAGCCAGCGCCGGCCGTCCACCTGGGCGAGGACGACGCGGGATCCGCGCCGCACGTGGGCGACCTTGCGCGAGGTCCCCGAGGTGATCACCCGGACGGTGGCGCTCGTGGCGTCGAAGGTGAAACCCACCGCGACGACGTGTGGGGAACCGTCGGCACGCAGGGTCGTCATCGTCGCGAGGTGGCGTTCCGCGAGGAACTCCAGCGCTGCTGCGGGAAGGGATCGCGGATCGAGGGCCACGCCCTGAACCTACGGCGTCGCGCGCCCGCATCCGCTCAGCGCTCGGCAACGACGACGGGCCCGCAACGGCAGGTGCGTCTCCCGGGCCCGCCATGAGCGCCCGGACCGGAAGGTGGGGGTACTACCGCGAGGCCCCACCGCCGTGACGTCCCGGGTACGGATCGGGAGGACCCGCCGACAGCGCCAGGAAGAGTTCCGCCCGATCGCGGGGGTCGTCCAGCGTGCGCCCCAGAACCGCCTCGAACCGCGCGATGCGTGCCCGGACGGTGTTGCGGTGCACCCCGAGCGCGTCCGCGGTCGGTTGCCGGGCCCCGTGGTGGACCAGGAAGGTGAAGGCGGTCTCGCGCAGCCGGTGGGACTCGGAGTCGGGGAGCGCGTCGAGGGGCGCGAGGAGTTCGGTCGCGGACGCGGCGAGCCCGTCGACGGTGGCGAGCAGGCCGAGGTGGGTGGTGTCGTCGGCGTGCACGACGGGGCGCGTGGGTGTCGTGCGGGCCAGTGCC
>JBPBQU010000124.1:0-2527 GCA_050955085.1 Janthinobacterium lividum
GCCCTCGGAAGAGGAGCATACCCGCCAGGGTCACGATGAACGCCGGGATCCCGACGAAGGCCACCCAGAAGCCCTGCCAGGCACCGATCAACAGCCCGACACCGAGCGCCGCCAGGACACCGATGTACCAGGGATGCCCACTTCCGATCACCAGTTGCGCAGAAACCGCCCCGGTGAGCGCGACCACCGAACCGACGGAGAGGTCGATGTGGCCGGCGACGATCACGATCAACATGCCGATGGCCAGGACCAGCACGTAGGAGTACTGGAGAATGATGTTGGTGATGTTTCCGGGGCTCAGCGAGAGCCGGTCGGTCAACACGTAGAACAGCACGACGACGACGACGAACGCGATGTAGATGCCGCTCTCGCGCAGGTTGCGTGACATCGCCACGAGGGGATTGGCGCTGCCCGTCCGGGCAGCCGGCGCCTGTTCGGGCGCAGTAGCGGTGCTGCCGCTCATGCGGTGGGCTCCTGGGTCTGGTCGAGGGTGAGAGCGTCGGGGTGGCTCTCGGCACCGGACCGTGGGCTCGCGGTGGCGAGTTTCTTGTCCTTGGTCATGAGCGACATGAGGCTTTCCTGGCTCGCCTCGGCCGCCATCACCTCACCGGTGATCCGCCCGGCCGAGAGAGTGTAGATGCGATCCGAGATACCCAGCAGCTCGGGTAGTTCCGAGGAGATCACGATGACGGCCTTACCGGCCGCCACCAGACGGTTGATGATCGTGTAGATCTCGTACTTCGCACCGACGTCGATCCCCCGGGTGGGTTCGTCCAGGATGAGGACATCGGGGTCGGAGTAGATCCACTTGGAGAGGACGACCTTCTGCTGGTTCCCACCGGAGAGCTTGCCGGTGATCGCCGCGACGGTCGGCGCCTTGATGTTCATGCTGCGTTTGCTGTCCTCGGCGACCTTGATCTCCTCGTTGGCGTTCACGAAGCCACCCGTCGCCAACTTGCCCAGACCGGCGGCGGACACGTTGCGCTTGATGTCGTCGATGAGGTTGAGCCCGTACTTCTTGCGGTCCTCCGTGGCGTACGCGAGACCGTGCTTGATGGCCTCGTGCACGGTCCGGGTCTGGATCTGCTTTCCCCGCTTGTACAACTGCCCACCGAGGTAGCGCCCGTAGGAACGCCCGAAGACGCTCATGGCAAGTTCGGTGCGACCGGCCCCCATGAGACCGGCGATGCCGACGACCTCCCCGGCATGGACGTTCAGGGTGGCCCCGTCGACCACCCGACGGTCCTGGTTGGGGTGACCGACGCTCCAGTCCTCGATACGCAGGACCTCCTCGCCCGGGTGCGACTCGCGTTCGGGATAGCGACTGTCGAGGTCGCGACCCACCATCCCGCGGATGATCCGGTCCTCGGTGACCGCATCGGCGCGCATGTCCAGGGTCTCGATCGTCCTGCCGTCGCGGATGATCGTGACGGAATCGGAGATCGCCTCGATCTCGTTGAGTTTGTGCGAGATCATGATGCTGGTCATGCCTTCGGACTGCAGGACGCGCAACAGACTCAAGAGGTGGGCCGAGTCGTTGTCGTTCAGTGCCGCCGTGGGTTCGTCGAGAATCAGGAGTTTGACGTCCTTGCTCAGCGCCTTGGCGATCTCCACGAGCTGCTGCTTGCCGACACCGAGCTGTCCGATCGGAGTGGTCGGGTTCTCGTCGAGGCCGACGCGGGCCAGCAGTCTGGACGCCTCACCGTTCGCCTTGTTCCAGTCGATGAGACCGCCGCGACCCTTGATCTCGTTGCCCAGGAAGAGGTTCTCGGCGATGGAGAGGAAGGGCACCAGGGCGAGTTCCTGGTGGATGATCGCGATCCCGGCCTTCTCGCTGTCGGTGATTCCACCGAAGGTCGAGAGCTGACCGTCGAAATGGATCTCGCCCTCGTAGGTCCCGTGCGGGTAGACCCCGGAGAGGACCTTCATGAGGGTTGACTTCCCCGCGCCGTTCTCGCCGCAGATCGCGTGCACCTCACCACGCGCGACCGAGAGGGAGACATCGGACAGCGCCTTGACCCCGGGGAAGGTCTTGGTGATGGAACGCATTTCCAGGATGTTGTCGGTCATCGGTGAACCGTCGTCCTCGTGACGGAACCGGTCGACATCGGCCGGTTCTCGGGTGGTGGAGAGCATGGCAGCGTCCCCGCCCCCGAGCGGGGCGGGGACGCTGCGCGAATCAGCTGGCCTTGCCTGCGTCGACCTCGGCCTGCGTGTAGTAACCGCTGTCGACGAGGGCGGTCTTGACGTTGTCCTTCGTCACCGGGAGGGAGTCGAGGAGGAACGAGGGGACGACCTTGACCCCGTTGTTGTAGGTCTTGGTGTCGTTCGCCTCCGGCTCCTTGCCACCCAGGATGTCCGTGGATGCCGTGACGACCTCGTCGGCGAGCTTGCGGGTGTCCTTGAAGATCGTCGAGTACTGCACGCCATCGTTGATGAGCTTCACGGAGGCGATCTCGGCGTCCTGACCCGTGATGACCGGCATCTTCTGGGCCGCAATCCCGTAACCGGCGTTCGACAACGCGGT
>JBPBQU010000125.1:0-2516 GCA_050955085.1 Janthinobacterium lividum
TGACGAGCAGGTCCGCCCCCGAGGCGATGGCCTCGTCGACGACGGCCTCGACGGGATCCACGGCGAACACGATCTGGCGAACGGGCGCACCCGGATCCCCGACCACGAGGCCCACCGCGTCCCACGACTGCGCCCACTCAAGCGGGTGCATCGCCTCCATCGCCGCGACCACCTCACCCAGGCTGGGCGCCGTCCGTTCCGGGGTGTCATTCATGCTGGAGGGAATTGCCGTGGCCACATCGCCAGACCCTAACGGTGATCACGCCAACCGTTCCCCTTTTCCGATTAGGGGGGCACCTCGTCGCTACCCCGGCCTCGCCACGCACCCGGGGGGCCGGTGCGCTTGGCTGTTCGGCGGCTGCGCTTAGCTGTTCGGCGGCTGCGCTCGGCTGTTCGGCGGCTGCGCTGGGCTGTTCGGCGGGGTCGAGGTGGGCCCGGCCGGTCTCGAACCGACGACACCCGCGGTGTAAACGCGGTGCTCTACCAACTGAGCTACAGGCCCCGACCGCGCAGGATACCGCTCATTCGAGGTGCTCCAACGCCTCACGATGCGAGGCCAGCGAGCGGGCACGGTCGTCGGGGCCACGTAACGCCCACAGCACCTGCCCGGCCCGTACGAGGAGGCTGAGGCGCCTCGCCGTCCCGAGCTCCTCGTCGAACGCCTCCAGAGCGCGCGAGACGGTTCCGTGCGGCCAGAAGTCGGACAGCAACGGGAAGGGGTAATCCCGCTCGTCCGCCCACGCCCGCAGCGCGGGCACGGGATCGCAGGACAGGGCCGCCAGTTGCACACCTGCGTCGTCGAACCGATCGACGTCGAAGGCGAGGGCACCCAGTTCGGCAGTGCAGTGCGTCGAGAAGGCTGCAGGAACCAGCACGAGGAGGGCCGGGCCCTCGGACCACAATTCCCGCAGCCGCAGCACCTCACCGTGCTGGTCCCGCACGCGAGCGTCGGCGATCCCGGCGAGGGCGGCGGTGAGGGATGCGGCTACGGGTTCCGTTGTCAGCGGCGGCCGTTCTTGGGCGTGGTCATGCGGGTCCCGGCCCAGTTGCCCGAGGCGCTGACGCTCGAGGTGGCGTGCAAACCCGCGGTGGGGGCCGCCTCGTCGATCTCGCCGGCAGGCACGTGCCCGGATCGCCCCTTCTTGGGCGTCAGCAGCCAGACGATCCCGCCGTCGGCGAGGTTGGTGATGGAATCCACCAGGGCGTCCACCAGGTCACCGTCGCCTTCCCGGAACCAGCAGAGCACGACGTCTGCCACGTCGTCGGCATCCTCGTCCAGGATCTCGCTGCCCACGAGCTCCTCGATGGCGACCCGGAAGTCGTCGTCGACCTGCTCGTCCCAGCCGAACTCCTGCACGGTGTTGCCGGGTTTGAAGCCCAGCTTGGCCACTGCCGCCACGTCGGCGGCAGGGTCCGCGGTCGCGCTCACGTGCTGTCCTGCCTTCCCTCGGCCCCGCTCCCGGACGGGGTCACCTGCACTCTCGTCGCCGGCACCGGACCGACGACCAGGTCCCGACAGTAGCCGTCGACACCTCGTGACCTCCTAGTGCAGCGGAGAGGAGGGTGGTCGCGCAAGGCGAACGGCCCTCACGACCCGATGACGTGATGTTCACGTGACCTTCGCGCCTGCACCTGCCAGGGCCTCGCGGGGGTGCCGCACGGGCCGGCGTGACACCCTGCAGCGATGGGACGGCTGACGTGGCGCACACGGACGCAGCGGCTGGACGTGCGCTCCTCGACGGTCGTGGAGCGGGTGGACACCCTCGCCGTCGAGGAGCCGCTCCAGATCGAGGTGGCGGGCGAGGCGCTGACGGTGACGATGCGCACGCCGGGCGACGACATCGAGCTCGTCCTGGGTTTCCTGCACGCCGAGGGCTTGCTGCACCGCGCCGACGACGTCGTCTCCATGCGGCACTGCACCGACCTCGGCCCCGACGGGGAACCCACCTACAACCTGATGCAGGTCATCCCCCGCCCGGGCAGCCGCCTCGCCGGTGAGCGGGTGGCGCGACCCTTCACGACGACCTCGGCGTGCGGGGTCTGCGGCTCGGCCAGCGTGGACGACGTCCTCGCCCGGGTGCCGGCTCCGTTGCACGAGGACGACGTGCGGCTGCGCGCGGACGTGCTCGCCGGGCTACCGGACACGTTGCGCGCCGGGCAGGCTGCCTTCGAGCGCACCGGTGGCCTGCACGCCGCGGGGCTCTTCGCCGCGGACGGGAAACTGCTGTGTCTGCGCGAGGACGTGGGTCGGCACAACGCCGTCGACAAGGTGATCGGCTGGGCGCTGCGCACGGGCCGGGTCCCGTTGCGGGCCACCGTGCTCATGGTGTCCGGCCGGGCCTCCTTCGAGCTGGTCCAGAAGGCCGCGATGGCCGGGATCCCGGTGCTGGCGGCCGTGTCCGCACCGTCCTCGCTCGCGGTGTCGCTGGCCCGGGAGGCAGGGATGACGTTGGTCGGTTTCCTGCGTCCGCCGACCGCGAACGTCTATGCGGGCGCGCAGCGGCTCATGCTCGACC
>JBPBQU010000126.1:0-2478 GCA_050955085.1 Janthinobacterium lividum
CGTACCGGGCAACGATCTCCTCGGCGTTCTGCGCGGTGAACCGGTCGCCGTGACGCACCACCTGCACCAAGGGGTTGGCCCGGGCCACCGCGTCGGCGGCACTGTCGACCTTCGCGCGGCCCACGTCCGCGGTGGTGTGCAGCACCTGCCGGTGCAGGTTCGACTCGTCGACGACGTCGTCGTCCACCACACCCAGAGTTCCCACACCGGCGGCGGCCAGATACAGCAGTACGGGTGAACCCAGCCCGCCGGCACCGATGACGAGGACGCGGGCGGCCTTCAACCGCCGTTGGCCCTGCTCCCCGAGCTCGGGCATCTGCAACTGTCGCGCGTAGCGGCGCCGCTCCGCGCCGCTCAGATCCGGCGCGGGTTCCACCAGGGGTGGCAGTGGTTCGCTCACGCCGCCCCTCCGAACTGCGCCAGGCCGTCCCACGAGGACGACGCCTGCGCCAGGGAACGCTGCGGGATCCGCCCGGCCCGGTAGGCGGCCCGTCCGGCCAGTACCGCGTGGCGCATGGCGGTACCCATCAACTCGGGATCCTGCGCACGCGTGACCGCGGTGGCCAGCAGCACCGCGTCGCACCCCAGCTCCATCGCCCGCGCCGCCTCGGAGGCGGTACCGATTCCGGCGTCCAGCACAACGGGAACCTGCGCGCGCTCGGCGATCAGGGCGATGTTGTGCGGGTTGAGGATGCCCAGCCCGGTGCCGATCGGCGCGCCCAGCGGCATCACCGCCGCGCATCCAGCGCGTTCCAGGCGCAATGCCAGCGCGGGGTCGTCGTTGGTGTAGGCCAACACGGTGAAGCCGTCGTCGACGAGCTGCTCCGCGGCGTCCAGCAGCTCCACCGCGTCCGGCAGCAGGGTCTCCTCGTCGGCGACGACCTCCAGCTTCACCCAGTCGGTACCCAGTGCCTCGCGGCCCAGGCGCGCGGTCAGCAGCGCCTCACGCGCCGTGCGGCACCCGGCGGTGTTGGGCAGCACCTGCACGCCGATGCGCGCGAGCACGTCCAGCAGCGAACCCCGGGCGGAGGGGTCCACCCGGCGCAGCGCCACCGTCGTCAGCTCCGTTCCCGAGGCGCGCAGCGCGCGTTCCAGCACGTCGTGGTTCGCCGCGCCACCGGTACCCGTGATCAGTCGGGAGCGGAACTCCCGTCCGGCGATGACGAACGGATCGCCCGTGACACCGACCTGCCCGTCCACGGCTACGACACCGACTGCGTCATCCAGCTCCACGGCGTTCATCCTCCTGCCACCGCCTCCAGGACCTCGACCCGGTCTCCCGCCACGACGGGCGTATCCGCCCAGGTCCCGGCGGGCACGATGGCGTCCCCGACCGCGACCGCCGTGCCCCGCCCGCCCTGCACGGACGGCGCGAAGCGCGCCACCACGTCGGCCACGCTGGAACCCGCCGAAACCCTCAACCGCTCACCGTTGACGTACACCTCGATCTCCTCCGTCGCGGCGCCCGCAGGCTGGCCGTCCGACGTGTCCACCGCAGTCATCGTGACCACCTCACCCATCGTGTTCATCGTGCTCCCGATCCCTCGAGGGTCGCCCGGCGCGACCCGAACCTCGCCGGATCGCACGCCGCGACCTCCGGCCGGACCGCCTCCCCGGCGGCCAACGCGGCCACGGCGTCTGCCGTCACCCCGGACAACAGCACACCGTTGCGGTGATGACCCACCGCGAGCAGCAGGCCGGGCGTGCTCGCGAAACCGATCACCGGCACGTTGTCGGGTGTTCCCGGCCGCGAGCGGGCCAGTACCTCCACGAGCTCCAGCTCCCGCAGGCCCGGGAGCAGCACCTGCGCGTCGTGCAGGAGGTCGTAGACCCCGCCCGCGGTCACGGTCTGGTCGAATCCGCGGTCCTCGGTGGTGGCACCGACGACGAGCTCACCGTCGGCGCGCGGCACCAGGTACACCTCACGATCGCGCACGACGCCGCGGACCGTCCGCTGCAGGACGTGCGCACCCTCCGGCATGCGCAACCGCGCCACCTGCCCCTTCACCGGCCGCACCGGTGCGTGGTCCCCCGCGTGCGCTCCCGTGGCCAGCACCACCAGGTCCGCCCGCAGCACCGAGCCGTCCGCCAACCGCGCGCCCACCGCACGCCCGTCCACCACGAGGACCTCGCCCCGGGAGGGCAGGAACTGGACACCGCGGTGTTCGGCGGCCGAACGCAGCGTGGCCAGCAGGCGGCGCGGGTCGACCTGATGATCTCCACGCACCAGGGTGCCGCCGGAGACCGCCGGGTCCAGGAACGGTTCCAGCTGCCGGCACTGGCGACCGGTGAGAGCCTCCACGTCCAGCCCCAGGCGCTCCTGCGCCCTCCGGACATCGGCGAGGCGGGCACGGTCTCCGGAATCCAGGGCGACCACGAGGGTGCCGCAGGCGCGGTAACCGGTGGACGAACCGCCGACGGCTTCGGCCTGCGCCGCATAGCGGGCGAAATCCGTGGCCCCCGACAAGCACAACTCCA
>JBPBQU010000127.1:0-2471 GCA_050955085.1 Janthinobacterium lividum
GCCTCAACGCCCCGAGCCGCCCGGGGTGGTTCTTCGACCGGGAGAAGCACGGCGGGATCCTCATCGACATCGGCAGCCACAACGTCGACCAGGTCCTGCACTACACGGGCGCCACCGGCGCACAGGTCGTGAACAGCCAGATCGCGAACTACGCCCACCCCGAGCACCCCGGGTTCGACGACTTCGGCGACGCCAACCTCGTCACCGACACCGGGGCGACCGGGTACTTCCGCTGCGACTGGTTCACCCCCGACGGCCTGCAGACCTGGGGCGACGGACGCACCTTCATCCTGGGCACCGAGGGGTTCATCGAGCAGCGCAAGTACGTGAACCTCGCCACCCGCGAGGGGCCGGGGCACCTGTTCCTGGCCAACGGGCAGCGGGAGGAGCACTTCCAGGTCACCGGCACGGTGGGCTACCCGTTCTTCGGCCAGCTCGTCCTGGACTGCCTGGCGCGCACCGAGACCGCGATGACGCAGGAGCACGCGTTCACCGCGATCGAGATCGCGATCCGCGCGCAGGCCGGTGCGAGCGACCTCTCGCCAGGAGGCCGGGCGGGCTGAGCGGCCTGGCCTGCCGTCAACGCCACGCAGCGTCTAGTGTCGTGAGTCGATGATTCGTTGGCAGTAGTCGCCGAGTGACTCGAGGATCTGCTCACTTCCCGGACCCGCCGCACCTATCGTCGCCACCCGTGGACGACCGCGCAAGACCCCCGTCTGACCCGATCCTTGACGGTGAAGATGAGATGGTCGTGCAGTCGCCGGGTCTGACTTCATGTTTGACCGACTCCACCATCGTGGATGTCTTGTCTGTGATCTGTCGACCCGGCAGCTGCACGACCACCTCGGCGGCGCTGAGCCGGGCGGACGTGACCTCATAGGACCCTGCCCAGAGCCCGTCACCGTCTTGTCCGCCCGACCCGGCCAGCCCGCCCCGCACCGCGAGGAAAGGGACGGACATGACCAGTCTGACCGCACCAGTCGTCGATGTCATCGCCGGCGTCGACACCCACAGCCGCACCCACCACGCCGCAGCCCTAGACGGCCAAGGCCGGCTGCTGGGCTCAGTCCAGTTCAACGCCGACGCCAGCGGCTATGAGCAGATGCTGACCTGGCTGCGAAGCTTCGGCACCCTGCACGTGGTCGGGGTCGAGGGCACCAGCAGCTACGGCGCTGGGCTGACCCGCTACCTGCAGCAGGAACACGTCAGCGTGCTGGAAGTCAACCGCCCCGACCGGCGACTGCGGGCCCTGCGCGGAAAGTCCGACCCTCTCGATGCGGAGAACGCCGCCCGCCGCGCCCTGGCCAGCACCCACCCCACTACAGGCTCCACGACCGCCTCAACTGAACCGGCACGAGGCCGGCGCAGCACCACACGGACACGTCCCGGTGACGCGGTCGCCACCCCGAAGGACACCACCACAGTCGTGGAAGCTGTTCGGGCGCTGCGCGTTGCCCGCCAGGGAGCCGTCAAGGCCCGCACCGCGGCGCTGAACCAGCTCAAAGCTCTGATCATCACCGCCCCTGAGCAGCTGCGAGCCGAACTACGCCAGCGTCCACTGAGGACCGCCGCCGCGGAGGCGGCGCGCTACCGCCCCGACGCCGCCCGCCTGCACGAGCCGATGCAGGCCACGAAGTGGGCGATGCGTTGCATCGGGCGCCGCGTCGAGGACCTCACCGCCGAGATCGACGGCCTCAGCACCCACCTGACGGCCTTGCTGGCCACCACGGCCCCCAAGACCATGGCCCTGTTCGGCGTCGGCACCGAGCACGCCGGTCAACTCCTGGTCACCGCCGGCGGGAACCCGCAGCGGTTGGGTTCCGAATCAGCGTTCGCCGCGCTCTGCGGAGCCAGTCCGATTCCCGCCAGCAGCGGGATCACCAACCGCCACCGCTTGCAACGGGGCGGTGACCGGGCCGCCAACTCCGCCCTCTACATGATCGCCGTCGTCCGGATGCGCTACGACCCCGAAACACGTGTCTACGTCGAACGCCGCACCAAGGAGGGGTTGTCCAAGCGGGACATCCTGCGCTGTCTGAAGCGCTACATCGCCCGCCAGGCCTACCACGCGATCATGGAAGACCTCGGTCAGCTCAACGTCTCGTCGCCGCTCCAAGCAGCTGTGATGATGACTTGACGATCTATAGGACCATCACAGACTCCTTCACTCCAGCCGTCCCGCACGAGCTCGCGCATGCCGACTGGGGCGACCCTCCTCCCTTCGACGAGGCTCCGAGCATGGAGTCGTTCTTCCGCAGCCAGGGCGAGGACGTTCCGGACGTCGTCCGCTTCATGCTCGGTGGCAGTACCGCCGGTCGTCTGCGACCTCACCCTTGATCTTCGTCGTTGCCCGGCCTCACGGCCCTACATTGACGCTGCTCCGTGGTTCACGCGGCGGCGACCTGCCCGCCCAACCTGTGCCTGCCCGCCTCGCCGGCCCAATCGACTGTCCAGTCTTCGATGGCCACTCA
>JBPBQU010000128.1:0-2447 GCA_050955085.1 Janthinobacterium lividum
TGTCCGCCTCCGGGTGGGCGAACCCCTTCTACTCCGCAGCGGCACAGGCGGGGTCGGCGTCCTGGGAGGCGTGGTTCTTCGGATCCTCGGACGCGTCCAACGCGATCACGGTCGACAAACCGCCGGCCGCGTTGTGGGTGACCGGTCTGTCGGTACGGATCTTCGGTTTGTCGTCCTGGTCGATCCTCGTCCCGCAGGCGCTGGAAGGGGTTGCGGCCGTCGGCCTGCTCTACTCGACCGTCGCGCGCCGTACCTCCGCGGTGGCAGGTCTGCTCGCCGGGTTCCTCCTCGCCACGACCCCCGTCGCGGTGCTCATGTTCAGGTTCAACAATCCCGACGCACTCCTCGTCCTGCTGATGATCGCGGCGGCGTGGGGTGTTCTGAAGGCCGTGGACACGGGGCGCGCGCGGTTCCTGATGTGGGCGGGGGTGTTCATCGGATTCGGGTTCCTCACCAAGCAGTTGCAGGTGTTCCTCGTGTTGCCGGGGCTGGCCCTGGCCTACCTGTGGGCGGCACCGCACACCCTCGGCAAGCGCATCAGGCACCTGCTGCTCGCCGGGCTGACGATGGTCGTCGCGGGCGGTTGGTGGGTCGCGATCGTCGAACTCGTACCGGAGTCGTGGCGGCCCTACATCGGCGGGTCTCAGGACAACTCCTTCCTCGAGCTGACCTTCGGCTACAACGGTTTCGGTCGTCTCACGGGTGACGAGACCGGCAGCGTCGGCGCGAACGGGAACTGGGGTGAGACCGGCATCGCCCGGATGTTCAACTCGGAATTCGGCGGCAACATCTCCTGGCTGCTCCCCGCAGCCGGACTCCTGGCGATCACCGGGTTCGTGCTCACCCGGCGCGCACCGCGCACCGACACCCGCCGGGCGGCCTACCTCGCCTGGACCGGTTGGGTTGTCGTCACACTGGTGGCGTTCAGTTTCATGTCCGGGATCATCCACCCCTACTACTCCGTCGCACTCGCGCCGGCCATCGCCGCACTCGTGGGAATGGGCGCCGTCGACCTGTGGCGGATGCGCTCGACGCGTTGGGCCCTTCCGGCACTGGGTGTCGTCACGGCCGTCACCGCGGGGTGGGCGTTCGTCCTGCTGGGGCGCAGTACGGACTTCGTGCCGTGGCTTCGCTGGGTGGTCGTGATGGCCGGGATCCTCGGGACCGTGCTGCTCATCGCGGCCGGGTTCGTGCGCAGCAGCCTGACCCCGGCACTCCGGCAGGCCGGGATCGTGGCCGCGTTCATCGCGGCACTGGCCGGACCGGTGTCGTACTCGGTGCAGACCGTCGGCACCGCGCACACGGGTGCGATCGTGTCGGCCGGTCCGAGCGTTGCCTCGGGCTTCGGCGGCATGGGCATGGGTGGCGGGATGCGCGCCGGCGGGGGCGGAGGCCAGCTCGGCGCCATGTTCAGCCAGAACGGAACGACCGGTCAGCAGGGCACCACAGGTCAGCAGGGCACGAGTCAGCAGGGCGGCACGGGGCAGGCGGGCGCCGGGGGGACGCAGGCGGCCCCGGGTGGCTCGACGAACGGTTCGGCCCGCACCCGTGGGATGGGTGGCGGTGGGATGGGCGGATTGCTCGGCGCGTCCACCCCCAGCGCCGAACTCACGACGCTGCTCGAGACCAACGCGTCGTCCTACCGCTGGGCTGCGGCCGTCACGGGTTCCAACAACGCCGCGGGTTACCAGCTGGCCACGGAGGACCCGGTCATGGCCATCGGCGGGTTCAACGGCACCGACCCATCGCCTACCCTCGCCCAGTTCCAGCAGTACGTCGCGGAAGGTCAGATCCACTACTACATCGCGAGCTCGTCGATGGCGTCCACGTCCAGCGGTGGCAGCGACGCTGCAGCGCAGATCGCGACCTGGGTGCAACAGAACTTCACCAGCACCGACGTCGGTGGTACGACGGTCTACGACGTGGCACCCACCGCCTCCTCATCCACCTGATCCCTCTCGTGGCCAGGTACGGGTGTCGATTCCCACCCGCACCTGACCACCACCGGTGTGACTTGCAACGGTAGAGGGTGCGTTATTCGCAGCGCTATGTGGCCGCGTGTGCCGTAGCAATCTGGGTCGGGTCGTTGGGGGGTGAGATTCCCTCCGGCGACCCGACCCTTTAAACGCCCGCCACGATCTCGGTAGCAAGGTCGCGCAACTTGCGGTTGCTGTGCTGCGACAGGGTCACCAGGTGCTGGAACGCGTCGCCCGCACTGCAGTGCAGGCGCGTCATGAGCACGCCCTTCGCCTGTTCGATGACCATGCGGGATTGAAACGCCATCTCCAGTTGCGACGTCAGGGCTACCGAGGAGGCGTACAGAAGGTGGTTGGCCAAAGCAGTAGCGGCGTAGGCGGCGAAGGCCTGCAGCAGCTGCACCGAGTCGTCATCCAGCAATGGCTCGTCGAAGCGGAAGACGTTGATCCCGCCCTGGATGCGTTGCGGGG
>JBPBQU010000129.1:0-2408 GCA_050955085.1 Janthinobacterium lividum
TGCGGCACCGTCAGGCGAGGAAGCGGGGAAGACGCAGACCTCGACGGCGTCGGCGTGCGCCGCGAACACCGCGACATCGCCACCGTCACCGTCACCGCGCGGCGTGACCCCCAGGGGGTGCGCGGACGCCCTGGCAGGCGGGATGGCAGGCGGGATGGCAGGCGGGATGGCGGGTGCGGTGGCAGGCGGGACGGACGTCGGGACGGGCACGGGCACACACTCTGCCCGACGGCGCCCGCGCCCGCGGGGAGCACCTCGCGTCGGCGCGTGATCGGAGCGCAGGGGGGTTGCTCCTGGGCTCTTACACTGGAGGGGTGACGGCGTACCTGGACCACGCCTCGACGACCCCCCTGCGGCCCGAGGCCATCGACGCCTACGTCGCCGAGCTCGCCTCGGTCGGCAACCCCTCCTCGCTGCATTCCAGCGGCCGGCGGGCTCGCGCGGTCGTCGAGGAGGCCCGGGAGGCGCTCGCCGCCGCCGTGGGCGCCCGGCCCGCGGAGGTGGTGTGGACCTCGGGTGGCACGGAGGCCGACAACCTGGCGGTCAAGGGTTTGTTCTGGGCGCGTCGGGCGGCCGATCCCCGGCGGCGCCGGATCCTCGTCAGTTCCATCGAGCACCACGCCGTCCTCGACTGCGTGGAGTGGCTCGAGCAGCACGAGGACGCCGAGGTCCGCTGGTTGCCGGTGGACGCCGTCGGGCGCACCGACCTCGCCGTGCTGCAGGCGGAGTTGTCCGCGGCCCCCGACGAGATCGCGTTGGTCGCGTTGATGTGGGCGAACAACGAGGTGGGCACGGTGCAGCCGGTGGCGGCCGCGGCCGAACTGGCGCACGCGGTAGGGGTGCCGCTGCACACCGACGCGGTGCAGGCCGTGGGTCACCTCCCCGTCGACTTCGCCGCCAGCGGTGCCGACACCCTCGCCTTGTCCGCTCACAAGTTCGGCGGCCCCGTCGGCGCGGGGGCGTTGCTCGTCCGGCGCGGGACGGTGCTGGTGGCGCTGCAGCACGGCGGCGGCCAGGAGCTCGGTGTGCGTTCCGGGACCCTCGACGCCCCCGCCGCACGCGCGAGCGCCGCCGCCCTCACCGCCGCCGTCGCCGGCATGGCCGAGGAGAGCGCCCGGGTGGCCCGGTTGCGCGATCGGCTTCTGGCCGGTCTGCGGGACCGCGTGCCGGGTGTCGAGCTGCGGGGGGACACCCGGCTGGATCCCGGGCACCGGTTGCCCGGGAACGCGCACGTGACGATCGCAGGATGCGAGGGCGACTCACTGCTCTACCTGCTCGACGCCGCCGGGGTGGAGTGCTCGACGGGATCGGCGTGCCAGGCCGGGGTCCCGCAGCCCAGCCATGTGCTGCTCGCGACGGGGCTCGGCGCGGAGGAGGCGTCCGGGGCGTTGCGCTTCACCCTCGGCTGGAACTCCACCGACGCCGACGTCGACGCCGTGCTCGCCGCCGTCGGGGGAGCGGTCGAGCGGGCGCGTCGGGCCCAGCAGTCCTCCCGGGCCGCCCGGGTGCGCAGGCGCGCGTCGGTCCCCGCCCGGGTCACCCCCCTCGGGATGACCCCGACAGGGGTGACGTCCTGATGCGAGTGCTCGCCGCCATGAGCGGTGGGGTCGACTCGGCCGTCGCCGCGGCCCGGGCCGTCGACGCCGGACACGAGGTCGTGGGCGTGCACATGGCGCTGAACCGCAACCCCGCCACCCTGCGGACCGGCTCGCGCGGTTGCTGCACCATCGAGGACTCCCTCGATGCGCGCCGCGCCGCGGACCTGCTCGGCATCCCCTTCTACGTGTGGGACCTCTCCGAGGACTTCGTCGAGGACGTGGTGGCCGACTTCGTCGCCGAGTACGCCGCGGGCCGGACACCGAACCCCTGTGTGCGGTGCAACGAACGCATCAAGTTCGCGGCGTTGCTGGACAAGGGGATCGCCCTCGGGTTCGACGCGGTCGCCACCGGTCACTACGCCCGTATCGAACGCGACGTCGACGGGCGGGCACAACTGCACCGCGCGGCGGACGCGGCCAAGGACCAGTCCTACGTGCTGGCCGTGCTCGACGCCGACCAGGTCGCCCACGCGATGTTCCCGCTCGGCGACGCGCCCACCAAGGCGGAGGTGCGGGCCGAGGCCGAACGCCGCGGGCTGCCGGTGGCACACAAACCGGACAGCCACGACATCTGTTTCATCCCCGACGGTGACACCCGCGGGTTTCTCGCGGACAAGCTGGGGGAAGACCCTGGTGAGATCGTCGACGAGACCGGCGCTGTGCTCGGAACCCATTCCGGCACCTATGGTTTCACTGTCGGACAGCGCAAGGGTCTGGGGTTGCGGCGGCCTGCCGGTGACGGCCGTCCCCGTTACGTCCTCTCCATAGAGCCCGTGCGGCGCACCGTGACGGTCGGTCCGGCGCACCGCC
>JBPBQU010000130.1:0-2389 GCA_050955085.1 Janthinobacterium lividum
GCCAGCGTTCGGCGCTCGCCGCCGAGGCGCTGTCGGCCCTCACCGAGGGCCACAGCTTCTCCCCCTCGATGGGGAGCGGATCGCAGCCGCTGGTGCGCCGTCAGGCGGGCGCCACGGAGGCCGGAGTCAAACCGGCACCGGTCCGCGTGACAGCGGCTGCCCGCCAGCGCCGTGCCCCGGCCGACGTCCGTTCGATGCTGTCCGGGTTCCAAGCCGGCGTCTCGCGTGGTCGTGCCGGCGACAACCTGGCGGAACTCGACGAGGACGGTGGTGACGATGGCAACGTCTGAACAACCCCAGAACTCCCGGGAAGACCGGGGCAGTAGAAGCAATCCGAGGCTCCACCGCACAACCGTGCCATGTCCCGAACCCCTGGAAAGAGGAAACCCACTGTGACCGCGCTCAGCTCCGAGGCAGCCGATTTCAGCTGGCTCCTCGACAACTTCGTGAAGACCACCGCCGGCGTCCAGCACACCGTCGTCGTCTCCGCCGACGGCCTGCTGATGGCCATGTCCGACCAGCTCGACCGCGAGAGCGGCGACCAGCTCGCCGCCATCGTCTCGGGCACCTCGAGCCTGGCCCGAGGCGCCGCCCGTCAGCTCGGTTCCGGTGAGGTCCGTCAGGCCATCATCGAGATGGACGAGGCGTTCCTGTTCCTCGTCAACATCTCCGACGGTTCCGTCCTCGCGGTCGCCGCTGAGGCCGGTTGCGACGTCGGCCTCATCGGTTACGAGATGGCGATGCTGGTCCAGCGCGCCGAGACCGTCCTGACCCCGCAGCTGGTGTCGGAGATGCGGGCGCACCTGCCCACCTCCGCCCCGGTCGCCGCGAGGTGGTGACCCCGCCATGACAGCACCTGGTAGCGCGGACCTGTGGTCCGACGACGACAGCCAGGACGCCGAAGAGTTCACCGTCCGTCCGTACACCGTGACCGGCGGACGGACCCGCCCCGCGAACGCCGAACTCCCGGTCGAGGCGCTCGTCGAGGCGGTCGCCGAACCGGAGGTCGGGATGACCGCCGAGCGGCGAAAGATCCTGGAACTCACCAAGAACTCCTACCTGTCGATCGCGGAACTCTCCGCGCACGTCCATCTGCCGGTCGGTGTCGTCCGGGTCGTGGTGAGCGACCTTTCCCAGTCCGGGAAGGTCCGGATCCACGGGCTCATGATGACCTCGTCCCCTCAACCCGCGACAACCATCAGCGTCCTGGAGAGTGTTCTCAATGGCATTTCCTCGCTCTGACGTGAGTCCCGCCGGAGCCGGAGCGCCCACGGGAACCGCCACGCAAGCACCGCCCACCGTCGTCAAGATCCTGGTCGCCGGCGGGTTCGCCGTCGGCAAGACGACCTTCATCGGCTCGATCTCCGACATCGAACCGTTGCGTACCGAAGCCGCGATGACGGAGCATTCCGTCGGCGTCGACGACGCGGGCCTGAACTCCGACCGCAAGACGTCCACCACGGTGGCCATGGACTTCGGGCGCATCTCGCTCCCGGGGAACCTGTGGCTCTACCTGTTCGGTACCCCGGGCCAGGACCGGTTCCTCTTCATGTGGGACGACCTGGTCAAGGGCGCCATCGGCGCGGTCGTGCTGGTCGACACCGACCGGCTCGACCAGTGCTTCCCCGCCGTCGACTACTTCGAGTCGCGCGGCATCCCGTTCGTCGTCGCGGTGAACTGTTTCGACGGTGTGGCCCAGCACGACCTGGATTCGGTCCGTGAAGCCCTCGCGGTGCCGGCGCACGTCCCGCTCGTCTACACCGACGCGCGCACCCGGGCCGCCACCAAGCACAGCCTCATCACCGTGGTCCAGACCGCCCTCGCGCGGTTGAACGAAGCCTGAGGTCGCTGCAGAACACCTCAGGACGCCGAGAGGCCGGTCCCCCTTCGTGGGGGGCCGGCCTCTCGGCGTTGGGTTGGCTCGACGCGGTCGCACGCGGGCTACGGAACCTGTCTTGGTGAGGAAGCCGGACGCGGTGCCGATCACCGGGCGTCTGGTGAGGATCTACCGGGTTGCGGGTGACCTCCCCGGTGGAGGTCAGGGGCGGCTGGGGCATCGAAACACCCACGGCTGTGTCCAGCGGCGTCATGGAGGAGGCCGGCGTCGTTTCAGCTGTCGCTGCTCGGTGCCGATGAGGGAGCGAGAGCACCGCACCGCGTGATCACCGACTCGTGATCACACCCTCGCGAGAAGTAGGAGTGTCACGTGGACGACATGGACGAGATCGTCCAGGAGTTCCTCGTCGAGAGCTACGAGAACCTGGACCAGCTGGACTCAGACCTCGTCGCTCTCGAGCAGACACCCGGGTCACGTGAGCTCCTCGCAAGCGTGTTCCGCACCATCCACACGATCAAGGGGACCAGCGGGTTTCTCGCGTTCTCCCGCCTG
>JBPBQU010000131.1:0-2385 GCA_050955085.1 Janthinobacterium lividum
GGCGGACTTCGCCGGGGCCTTTGACATCGCTCGTGCCGCGGGACTCGCCTGCGTCCCGCACTCGGGAGAACTGCTGGGGCCGGGACACGTCGAGGCGACGCTCACCGCCTTGCACCCCGACCGGCTCGGCCACGGTGTGCGTTCGGCCGAGGACCCCGACCTGCTGGCCCGGATCGTCGAGGCCGGGATCGCACTGGAGGTCTGCCCGGCGAGCAACGTCTCCCTCGGGGTCTACCCCGACCTCACGCAGGTGCCACTGCGCCGCCTCGTCGAGGCAGGCGCGAGCGTGGCGCTGGGGGCCGACGACCCACTGCTGTTCGGGCCACGACTGGTGGCGCAATATGTCTCGGCCCGGGAGGACCACGGTTTCGACGACGCCGGCCTGGCGGGGTTGGCGAGGTCGTCGATCACGGCCTCCCGGGCACCCGGTGCGGCGAAGGCGGCGTGGCTCGCGGAGGTGGACGAATGGCTGACAGCGCCGTCCACTCCTGATTGACTCAATGAGTCGACTCAATAGTTGCGTCATTGAGGAAGGGGTGTCCATGGCTGGGTTGTTCGTCCTCGCCCCGCTGGTCCTCGCCGTTCTCGGGGGAACCGTCGTCGTCGTCCTCGTGCTCCGGCGCCGCACCCCGTCCACCGAGCTGAGCTTGCCGGTCGCGTGCGCGCGTCGCCGTGGCGTTCGGTACTCGGCGCTCGCGGTCGGCTGCGGTGTCACGACCGCGGCGGTCGTCGGGGCGCTGGGGATCTGGACCCGCCGCGAGGCAGTGGTGCTGATCGCGCCCCTGAACGCCGCCACCGTCCACGCGGTGGTGGTCCTGATCGGCGAGTTGACCTGGCCCCGGCCGACGGCTCGGATCCGAGGGGCGCGTCTGGTCGCTCGCTCGATGCGGGACACCGCACCGCCGTGGCTGCTCTGGACATGCCTGGTGAGCGCAGGTGTGGTCGTGGCGCTCTGCGTGGGGGGTGTCGCCACGGCTGGTCTTCGCGCGGACTCCTACACCTGGACCACGTCGACGCTGTCGTACGGATCGGCCACCTTCCCCGGGGGAAGGATCGCGCTCCCCGTGCTGAGTGCCCTTGCGACGACCGTGCTGGCGACCGGGGCCGTGCTCCACCGGTTACCCGCCCGGCCCGCGATCACCGGCGCCTCGGACGTCGCCGACGCGACACTGCGCCGTGCCGGTGGGCATCGCGTCCTGCGCATGAGTGGGGCGGCGGCCCTCGGGACCTGTGGGGTCCTGCTGGTGATGTGGTCCGGCTTCCTCACGGCGTGGAGAGCTTCCGTGGACCAGCAGGGCAACGTCTCGGAGGGTCCGCTGGCGGGTCTCACCGGACCGGTGGTCTACAGCGGCTTCCTCGTCGTGCTCGTCGGCGTCGCCGTCCTGCTCGTTCCGGCTCGGGGCATCCGCGCGTGAGTGTGCTGCGCGTCATGGTCGACGCCCACTCCGCGGTCCCGGTCTATGAACAACTACGCCGCCAGGTCACCACCCTCGTCACCACCGGCGCGCTGAGCGTGGGTGACCGACTCCCCGCAGCTCGGACGTTGGCGGCCGACCTCGGTCTCGCGCTCGGCACCGTGCAACGTGCGTATCGCGAGCTGGAGATCGCCGGGACCGTCGTCTCCCGTCGCCGCACCGGCACGGTCGTGGCGGATTCGGCGGGCGTCGACGTCGAGGAGGACGTGCGCTGGGCCGCAGAGGGGTTCGTGGAACGAGCTCTGAGCTCGGGGCTGAGCCCGGACCAGGCCCTCGACGTCGTCCGGGGCGCCCTCAGCGACCGCACCCGGGTCGCTCGCACGACTCGCGACCCGGGTAGGGGCTAGAGGGAGCAACCCACCAGGACGGGCTCGTTGACCAGTCGGACACCGAACTCCCGCTCGACACCGGCCGCGACGCTCCGGGCGAGATCGAGGAGGTCGGTGGCGCGGGCATGGCCACGGTTGGTCACCGCCAGCGTGTGCTTGGTGGACAGGGTGGCGGGACCGGGGGCACCGAACCCCGGACCGAAGCCCGCGTGCTCGATGAGCCAGGCCGCGGAGGTCTTGACCAGCCCGGCCTCGGCCGGGAAGCGCGGGGCGTTCACGGGCAGCGCGGCCGCCTGTTCGGCGCTCAGCAGCGGATTGGTGAAGAACGAACCGGCACTCCAGGTGTCGTGGTCGGACAGGTCCTCGGGGTCCCACACCATGCCCTTGCCTGCGCGCAGCCCGAGCACGGCCGCCCGGACGTCCGGAGAGGGGACACGGGCCCCGACCTCGACTCCGAGGCTGCGGGCGAGCTCGGGATAGGTGACCGCGGTGGAGAAGTCGGAGAGCCGGAACTGGAACGTCACGTCGAGGACCACGTACCGGCTCTCCGGGTGCGAGCCGGCGAGCGCCACCCGGGAAGT
>JBPBQU010000132.1:0-2356 GCA_050955085.1 Janthinobacterium lividum
GAGGAGCACCCCGTCGACGCGCCGCTCGGCCCACCAGGTCCGCATCACCTCCACCGCGCGCTCGACGTCGGGGACCACCGTGAGCAGCAACGAGTACCCCTCGGCCGCGAGGACCGACTCCATCCCGGCGAGCAGGCGCATGTAGTACGGCTCCTCGCCCAGCAGTCCCACGTCACGGGCGACCGCGAGACCCACGGCATCGGCCTGGGCGTTGGACAGCGAGCGCGCCGCGGCGCTGGGTCGCCACCCCAGGTCACGAGCCGCCTCGCGCACGCGCTCCCGGGTGGGGCCCGAGACGCCCGGCAGGTCGTTGAGGGCGTAGGAGACCGATGCCTTGGAAACCCCGGCGAGGCGGGCGATGTCGGAGATCGTGGGTCGTCGCACGCCCACCCGCGCTGCCTTCGCCACCTACGACCCCCTCTCGTCGTGTGCACCCCGTCCGGGACGCCTTCGAACCGTCCTCGCAGATCCGGCCGGCGCCGTTGCCCTGATGATGCAGCTCCCACTCCGGCACACCCGGTGCAGGGATCATCCCCTGCCCCCTCGCGGGGCCACCGCCGCCCACGAGACCGTCAGCTCACCGAGGCGCCAGCGAGCGGGTCCGTCGAGCACCGGCCAGTCCTGCGCCAGCGCCCGGCACGTCGCGATCCAGCGTTGCCGAACGCCGAAGGTCCCCTCGGGTGCCGCGCGGGCCCATGCCGCGTCGGCAGCCCGGAGCAGGTCGTGGACACCCTCACCCGCCACGTTGCGGTGGATGAGTGTCTTGGGCAGTCGCTCCGCCACAGCCGACGGCGTGGGCAATCCGGCCAGACGCACGGACATCGTCAGCGACACCGGACCCGCCGCCGGTTCCAGCGCGATCCAGCACGAACGGCGGCCGAGTTCGTCGCAGGTGCCGTCGACGAGGAGCCCACCCGGGTCCATCCGGGACAGCAGCAACTCCCAGTTGGCCCGGACATCGTCCTCCTCGTACTGGCGCAACACGTTGAACGCCCGGACCAGAACGGGAGAACCCCCACCGGGGACGGTGAGCTCGAACCCACCGAGCGCGAACTCGGGCGCAGCGAGGACGCCCTGCAGTTCCGCACGCGCCGCCTCCACGCGCTCCGGGGAGATCTCTAACCCCACCACCCGCACGTCGGGACGCACCCGACGCAGCCAGCGCTGCAGGTCGGTCACCGTCACGGGGCGTGCGCCGTACCCGAGGTCGACCACCAGCGGGTCCGCAGCCGCACGCAGGCGACTTCCCTGGGTCTGGGCCAGCCAGCGCTCGACGCGCCGCAACCGGTCGGGGCCGGTTGTCCCGCGGGTCACCGCACCGACCGCCGAACCGGGTCGTGGAACAACGCGTGAACCGCCCGGAACGGGGTCCGCAGTGCCCGCACGGACGCGGGAGGCAGACTGCCGGGGCACGAGCGGACACTAGAGCACGCACGAGGAGGACCGGGTGGCGAGCACCGCCAGGGGTGAGAGGGGCGACGCGATCCACCGCGTCGCACTCGTCTCCGTGCACACCTCCCCGCTCGCCCAGCCCGGGACGGGGGACGCCGGGGGCATGAACGTCTACGTCGTCGAGTTGGCCGTGCAACTGGCCCGGCGCGGTGTCGAGGTCGAGGTCTTCACCCGGCGCACGTCCTCCGAGCAGCCCCCGGTCGTGGACGCGTTCGACGGGGTGCGCGTCCGCCACGTCGCGGCCGGGCCCTACGAGGGGTTGTCCAAGGACGACCTGCCGGGACAGCTCTGTGCCTTCACAGCCGGGATGCTGCGCACCGAGGCCCGCCACGACGAGCACCACTACGACGTCGTGCACTCCCACTACTGGCTCTCGGGTCAGGTCGGCTGGCTCGTGGCCGACCGGTGGGACGTCCCGCTCGTGCACACCATGCACACCATGGCCAAGGTCAAGAACGCCCACCTGGCGATCGGTGACACCCCCGAACCGGCCGGCCGGGTGATCGGCGAGGAGCAGGTGGTAGAGGCCGCCGACCGGATCATCGCCAACACCGAGGAGGAACGCGGCGACCTCGTGCAGCGCTACGCGGCCGAGCCGGGAAAGGTCGCGGTCGTCCCGCCCGGGGTCGACCTCCTGACGTTCGCCCCGCGACGACGCGGCGACACCGAGGGCACCGGGCGGGCCGCGGCACGCGCCCGGTTGGGGGTGGACCCGCAGGCGGAGGTCCTGCTGTTCGTCGGACGCATCCAGCCGTTGAAGGCTCCCGACCTGCTCGTCCGGGCCGCCGCGCGACTGCTGGCCGACCAGCCCGCACGGCGCTCGCGGTTACGGGTCGTCGTGCTCGGTGGGCCGAGTGGATCGGGTACCACGCATCCGGACTCGCTCGCGGAACTGGTCCGGGAG
>JBPBQU010000133.1:0-2345 GCA_050955085.1 Janthinobacterium lividum
CGGTGTTCCAGCTGGCCCTGCTGTGGGCCGTCGTCGGGCTGGCCTTCGCGCCGTTGCTGGCGCGCGCCCAGCGCTACTCCGGGCTCGCACACGGCCTCGTCGCGGCCTTGTGCGTCTGGATCTCGCCCGTGGGGGAGAACATCCGCTTCGGCCAGGTCAACGCGATCCTGGTGACGTTGTGCCTGCTCGACCTTGTCAGGGGGTCTCGCGGCGGGGGCGGTGGTGGGGTGGCGGTCGGCCGGTTCACCCTGCGTTGGCCGCGGGGGACGCTCGTCGGGCTCGCGGTCGCGATCAAGCTGACCCCGGGGATCTTCCTGGTCCACTTCGCGATCACCCGGCAGTGGCGCGAGCTGCGCAACGCGGTGCTGGCCGCGGTGGCGGTGACGCTCGCGACGTTCCTCCTTGCGCCGGAGTCCTCGTTCGAGTTCTGGACCTCGGCGCTGCTGGACTCCAACCGGCTCGGGCCCAACGCGGGGTCCTCGAACCAGTCGCTGCGCGGTTTCGTGCTGCGCCTCTACCTCTCGGACAGTGCGACGACAGCGCTCTGGTTCGTCCTCGCCGTCCTGGCGGGCGTGCTGGGGTTCGCGGTGGCGCGGGCCATGCACCGGCGGGGTTCGCTGGTGGGGGAGGTCGCCGCGTGCGGCATGGTCGCGATCCTGGTCTCGCCGGTGTCCTGGCTGCACCACCTCTTCTGGGGGGTCGTGGTGCTGGGCGCGCTGGTCGGTGACGGCCGGACGCGGCGTCGCGTCGTGGTCGCGGGTGTCGCCCTGCTGGCGCTCTGGGTGGCCTGGCCGTGGTGGGGGGCGAACCTGCTGGCGTCCCCCAGTGTGCCGACGCCGGTTGCCCGCATCGTGCAGAACGGGGATCTCTGGTGGGCCTGCCTGGCGCTGTTCGCCCTGCGGCGGTTGGTCCCGGTGCCGCCGGTTCGCGGTGCGGGTGTCTCACCCGACACACCTTTTTAATCACAGGTAGTGACGAAGCGGTCGCGTAGCGTTTAGTGTTTGGATCCTTGGGGCAAGACACCGCAGAGCGAGTGCTGTCCGTGAACATCGAGGGGGATCCGTGAGCGACACGACGACACGCAGCCTGCGACCGACGGTCGATGCCTGGGAGTGGCAACTTCTGGGGTCGTGCAGGGAAGCCGATCCCGACCTCTTCTTCCACCCTGAACTGGAGCGTGGTGCGGCCCGTCAGCACCGTGACGCCGCGGCGCTCGCGGTGTGCGCGGAGTGCCCGGTGCTGCGTCAATGCCGTCAGCACGTGCTGGAGCACCGGGAGAACTACGGGGTCTGGGGTGGTCTGACCGAGGATCAGCGGGATCAGATCTGGAACGAGCGCACCGAGCGCCGCAAGCTGCGCAAGGCGAGCTGAGCGCCGCGCGGGCGGGCAGCACGGTGGGGCTTCACGGTCGGGCGCGGGCTCCACGGTCGGGCCGTGGGGATAACGTGTTCGACCGTGCTGCGTTACGCGTTCTTCGGCCCCACGGGCACCTTCTCCGAGGCTGCTCTGCGGACCGTCGTCCCCGACGCACCGGCGACGGCCATGAGCAGCGTGGACGCGACGATCGAGGCGGTGCGAACCGGTGCGGTCGACGTCGGTTGTGTGCCCATCGAGAACTCCGTCGAAGGTGGGGTGCCCGCCACGCTGGACGGCCTCGCCGTCGGCGAACCCTTGGTCGTCGTCGCCGAAGTGGTGTTGTCGGTGTCGTTCGTGCTGGCCGTGAAACCCGGGGCCGGGTTCGCTGACATCCGGCGGGTGAGCACTCACTCGCACGCCTACGCACAGGTCCGTCGGTGGTTGCACGCCGAACTGCCCGAGGTCGGTTACGTCCCCGCGACGTCGACGGCCGCGTCGGCGCAGGCACTCGCCGGGGAACTGGCAGGGGGCGCACCCGCCGGGTTCGAGGGGGCGATCTGCGCACCCTTCGCGGCGGTGCGCTTCGGCCTCGACGTGCTCGCCGACCGGATCGAGGACCGTGCCGGGGCACAGACCCGCTTCGTGCTGCTGTCCCGCCCGGGGGTGAGCCCGGTGCCCGAACCCACGGGCAACGACAAGACATCCCTCGTGGTGTTCCTGCGCGAGGAACGCCCGGGCGCCCTCGTCGAGGCGCTGGAGCAGTTCGTGACGCGCGGCATCAACCTGACCCGCATCGAGTCGCGTCCCGCAGGGGATGCGCTGGGTCGCTACTGCTTCTCCATCGACTGCGACGGTCACGTCGCCGACCCGCGTGTGGGGGAGGCGCTGATGGGGTTGCACCGCGTGAGCGACGAAGTCCGTTTCGTCGGCAGTTACCCGCGCGCCGACGGCGGGCGCGCCGTCGCGGGTGACGGACCGAGCGATGAGGC
>JBPBQU010000134.1:0-2331 GCA_050955085.1 Janthinobacterium lividum
AGGGGTTGCGACTGCGCGGACTGCTGCGGCAGGGTCACCACCGCGGGCTGCGACTCGGCGACCTCGGGCCAACCGACGGACGGGCCGTGGCCGCGGAAGTTCTGCAACCAGAAACCCCAGTCCTGGGGGACGAGATCGAAGGGTTCGACGGTCCCGAGTTCCCGCGCGGCCCAGACCGGCCAGTGCGGGTTGGCCAGCGCCGGACGGCCGAGCAGGATGAGGTCGATGTCACCGGAACGGATCGCCTGGTCCGCATTCTCGGGGATACCCAGGTTCCAGCTCGTCGTGACGGGGATGTCGACCTCACGCTTGAGTCGCGCCGCGCGCTTCACCCAGGCGTTGGGGTCGTTCCAGATGGGATTGGTCATGTCGTCGGTGTTGCCACCCTGGCTGATGTCGGCGAGGTCGAGACCGTGTTCCTGCATCCAGCCGATGGCGGTGATCGACTCCTCGAACGTGATGCCGTCGGGGTGGAAGTCGTCCGAACCCAGCCGCATCGTGAGCGGCAACCTCTCGGGCCACACCTCACGGACCGCGTCCAGCGCCTCCAAGAGGAACCGCGCACGGTTCTCCAGGCTGCCGCCGTACTGGTCGGTGCGCTTGTTCGCCAGCGGGGAGAAGAACTCCGACGCGAGGTAACCGTGGGCGAAGTGCAGCTCCACCCACTCGTACCCGGCGTCCAGGGAGCGCTGGGCGGCCTCGGCGTACTGGCGGTGGATGACCTTGATCTCGTCGACGGTCAGTGCGTGCACGGGATAGGGACGCTTACCGAACCCGTAGGGCACGTCGGAGGGGCCGGACACCTGCCAACCGTCCGGGTGCTCCGGCGGCAGTTGCAGGCCACCCTCCCACGGCGGGACCTCGCTGCCGTTGCGCCCGGTGTGTCCGAGCTGGATGCCGGCCACGCTCCCCATGTCCTTGATCATCGAGGTCACCCGTGCGTGCCCCTCGATCTGCGCGTCGTCGTAGATGCCCGCGCAGTGCACCGTCGTGCGGCCCTCGGGGGTGATGGCCACCTGCTCGGGGAAGATCAACCCGAAACCGCCTGCGGCCCGGGCCCCGAGGTACATCAGGTGGAAGTCGTTCATGTCACCGTCGACCGAGCGATACATCGTCATCGGCGACATGCCGATGCGGTTGCGCAGGGTGACGTCCTTGATGGTGAGGGGACTGAAGAGATCGGCCACGAACGCCTCCTGGAAAACAGGCCTGCCGGCCGGGGTGGGTTGTCTCCACTCTCACCGCGCAAGATCACCGGCGTGTTGCACGGCTGGACCGTTCCGGTGAAATCCGCCTCTCACGACGCGGTCGACGCTGAGAGGAGAACCGCGGGAGGAGGACGGGGAACGGGTTCAATAGACGTCTCGGACGTAGCGTTTCGCGGCCGCCATCTCCTGCACGAAGATCGCAGCGTCCTCGCGCGACCTTCCTCCGTGTGCGGCCACCACCTCACGCAGGGCGGTGTCGACGTCCTTCGCCATCCGGCTCGCGTCCCCGCACACGTAGAGATGCGCACCCTCGGCGAGCCACTCCCACAAGGTTGCACCGTGCTGGCGCATCCGATCCTGCACATAGACCTTCTCGGGTTGGTCCCGGGAGAACGCCAGACTCAACCGGGTGAGGAACCCGTCCTCCCGCATGCCCTCGAGTTCGTCGCGGTAGTACCAGTCGGTCGCCGAGCTGCGCTCCCCGAAGAACAACCAGTTCGGACCGCGATGTCCGTGCGCCTGGCGATGTTGCAGGAAGGCACGGAACGGGGCGATGCCCGTGCCCGGCCCCACCATGATCATCGGTACGTCGGGGTCCGCGGGCGGGCGGAACGAGGGCGAGGAGTGCAGGAACACCCGGACGTCACCCGCCCCGGCCCGGTCGGCCAGGAACGACGAACAGACCCCGTGCCGACGGTTGTGCTCCGGGCCGTAGCGCACCGTCGACACCGTGAGCTGCACCTCGTCCGGATGCGCCTCGGGGGCGGAGGAGATCGAGTACTGGCGCGGTTGCAACGGCCTGAGGAGGTTACGCCACTCCGCCGGTTCGGCCCGTACCGCGAACTGCGCCAGCACGTCAGCGGTCTGGCGGCCGTAACTCCAGCGTGCCACGTCCGCAGGAGCACCGGACAGCACACGAGCCAGCTCGTCGTCTCGAGTGCGCGACGCCACGAATCGGAGCAGGTCTGGCGAGGGTCGCACGATCTCCAGGTGGTCCGTGGCCGCTGTGCGCCAGTCCACGTTCGTACCGTCGGGGAGATCGGTGGGTTCCCGCGCATCGATTCCCGTGAGCGCCAGGAACGAGTCCACGACGGACGGATCGTTGACCGGCCACACTCCCAGC
>JBPBQU010000135.1:0-2323 GCA_050955085.1 Janthinobacterium lividum
CCGGTGGACCTGGTGGGCAGCCGCAATGAGAGCGTCACGCCGAGCACCTCGACACAGCCTGGCCGGACTTGTGTCGTGGGTCCAGTGAACAAGTAGCCGCGGTGCGCGCGGTCATCCCGCGGTGCGCGCGGAGCGCAGGGTCATCCCGCGAAGAGCGAGGTCACCGTCCGTGTCTGCAGGACGCTCCGCCTCCCCCCGAGGACCCCGCTCTCCCGGCGATCAGCAGCGCGAGACAGTGGGCACGTGGATCTCCTGCGCGTCCCCGACCCCGTCCCGACTGACCTCCTCGCCGGTCTCGTAGCGGTGCTGAGGGACGCCATCCAGGACGGTGCCAGCGTCGGTTTCGTCCGCGTCCCCGATGTCGTGGACGCCCAGCAGTGGTGGCGCCGGTACCTCTCGGGCGGGTGGACGTGGGTCGCGGTTGAAGTGGTACAGGGAACGACGCGAGTCGCCGGAACCGTCAGCCTGCGCGTGGACCAGCCCGAGAACGCCCCGCACCGCGCTGAGCTGACCAAGCTGCTGGTCCACCGCGACTACCGGGGGCGTGGACTCGCCTCCCGTCTCGTGGCCGCGGCCGAGGGAGCGGCTGTCCGGGCGGGCCGGACCCTGCTGGTGCTGGACACCGAGTCGGGCAGCCCGGCGGAGGGCATCTACGAACGGTGGGGCTGGCATCGGGTCGGGACCATCAAGGGCTACGCGGTGAACCCCGACGGCGACGTGAGGGGTACGACGTTGTTCAGCAAGGTGCTGGACGAGCCGCTGGTCGGTGCCGACGGCTGAGGCCAGGGACGCCAGGGGCCGGCACACGTGCCGACATCGCGCTGGACGCGACAACTCGGTCACGTCGAGGAGCAGGACGCGCACGGTCATTCCGCGAAGTGCGCGGGCCGCAGCGACTCGTGGAAGCGCACTGTTCTCCTGACCGTCACCGCCGTGGCAGCGCGCTGCCTCGGCTCAGCTGGCGCGGTAGTCGAAAGTGTTCGAGGCCATGCGCCCGGATACCTGGATCACGAACTGGTCCGTCGTCACGAGCGTGTTGCGTCGGGCTTCGGCGGCGGCCATGGCGATGCGGTCGCCGAGCGAGAGTCGTCCGACCTTGCGACCCGCGTCGAGCTCGGCCTGCCGGGTGAGCTTCTCCGCGTGCAGGACGTCGGAGACGTGCGCGGCTTCTTCGATGCCGAAGGCGACGATGTGAATCCCTGCACTGCTGAGATCCTCACCGATGCTGCGGGCTTCCTCTTCCAGTCCGAACTTCCGACTGAGGACCGTCGCCACCTCGACCACGGTGGGGACCGTGACGTTGACGGTGGTCAGGTCGACGGTGGCGAACACGTCGTCGATGCGGGCGCGTCCCACGGCCGTCTCCTGGCCGTCAGGGTCGAGCCAGGACAAGATGGCGCACGCGTCGAGCAGCAGCGGAGTTCCTAGCGGTGAGCCTGCGATGACGGCGAGGGGGCCCTCGCTCACTCGACGCCTTTCTCGGCCAGGGCATCGGTCTCTTCACCGTGGTACTCGGCCCACGCCTGCTGGGTGGACACGCCACCACCCTCGCGTCGGTACTTCGCGCGGACGCGGGCCTGCATGGCGGCGCGGGTCTCGAAGACGATGCGGCCGGGACCTTCTGCGTGCGGGATCAGCTCGGAGCCCTCGGTGATGCCGGCCGCAGCGAGGACCTCGGCGGGCACGACGGTTCGTCGCTTGGAATCGATCTTCAGGGCTTGCACACTCATGGGCCCACCATACGCTTGGGGGTGGGATACGTACCGTGTCGTCCCACCGCGCAAGGCCTGCTACCACCGGTCACGTCCACGTGGACAAGGGATCCTGGTGCATCGTGCTTGTAGCGGTTCGCGCTGCGGCGGGTGGCGCGGATCTGCTCGCCGGTGAGGCGATCGAGTGCCACCAGGGGTGGGATGCCGTGACGGGCAAGGACGCGGGTGACGGTGCGGGCGGGGACGCTGGTCTCGTCGCTGATCGCGTCGGGGCCGGCGCGCAGTTCCAGGCGGGCAGCGTCACCGTCACGCCGCTACTGAGAAAAGCTCACTGTCCTCGCGACTGCCCTGTAGACATCGGCGATGTCGAGTCCTCCCGCAGGTGATAGTCCCAGCGGGAACGGACCCGATGCTTCGAATGCATCAAGTACCGCCTGGCGGTCTGGGAACCGGTCCAGCCACGGCAGGCCGTATAGCCTCAACAACTCCCCCCGCCTCCATCGAGGCGTTCGCGTCGTCCAGCTGTCACCAGAAGCTGCCTGTCTGATCTGGCAGCAGATCACCGACAGTACGGCGCAGGTGACAGTTGTACTCGTTGATCCACGCCGTTC
>JBPBQU010000136.1:0-2319 GCA_050955085.1 Janthinobacterium lividum
TGCAGCTGTCCGACCACCCACGCGACGTCGGCACCGAGCCCCGTCCGGGCGATCTCGGCCGAGGTGATCCCGCCCTTGGCCACCACCGCCGCCACCCGTCCCACCAGATCCCGCCCCACCAGAATCTGCACTGCATTCGTCAGAGCGGTCATCACGGCCGCACCGTGGGCGAGGGTTGCGTGCTCGGCCAACCGCGTGCGTTCCGACGCGAGCACGACCACCCCGGAGGTCGCACCGACCTCCCCGGCGAGCGCCTCCCCCGCCGCGACCGGATCAGCCTGGGCAGCCGCCGTGGAGAGTTCCAGCGCCGGACCGACGACCTCGGTGAGCCTCGCGAGCTGCGCCGCGGCTGCACCTGTGTGCGAACCGACCACCACGAGCACCGACCCGGTGACCGGGGCGACGTCACCGAGCACGGCAACGTCGCCGAGCGCGGCGGTGTCACTGAGCAGGGCGGTGCTCTTGGCCCGGGCCAGAAACGCCGCGAGCGGGGCGGCACAGCGCACCACGACATCACGCTCCAGGCCCCGCAGCTGCTCGGCGATCGCGGCGATGTCGGCGTCGGTGGACGCGTCGGGCAGCACGACCGTCCCGGGGGCCGCCGCCCGTACCGCATCCGCCACCGCGGCGGCGGGTACCGAGACGCCGACCCGGCTGCGACCCTTCTCTGCCACGAACTCGACCTGTGAACGTGCGGAGTACGCGAAGACGGGGTCCTGGGCGAACTCGGTGTCGGCCGCGTTGAGCCAGGTCCCCTCGACCAGGACCTCGTGCACTCCTCCGACGGTGCGCCGGCCACCGGCCGGGAACGCCGGGCAGTAGACGACGACGGCCCGCGGGTCGACGGCGTCCACCTCGGCGAAGACGTGCCCGCGCAAGGTGGAGTCCCCACGTTGCACGACCAGCGCCCGCACCCCCAGCTCGACCTCCGCGACGCGCACGTCCTCCACGAGCCCGGCGATGAGCGCGGCGGCGTCCCCCTCGGGGACGGCGCGGGTGTTGGTCAGGACGAAGACGGCGTCGTAGTCGCGTAGCAACCCGATCAGGCGGGCGCGGTCGCGGCGCAACAGGACGGGGACGCCACTGACCTCCTGGGTCCCGGTGGGGTCGTCGTCGAGAACCACCGTCACCGATCGGGTGGTCCCGGAGGTGGTCACGGAGGACAAGACGGGCATCCATCCATCCTGACCTGCGCACTGTCCGGGCCGTGAATAGGGTCGGCCCATGAAACCTGGACGACCGTGGGGGCCGTACCCGTACTCATCACCGTCGGGGACGTCCCCGACGTCGAGCCCCATCCACCCGCGGTGAGCGCTCCCACCGCGGCGCAACGGGTCGCCGGGAACCTCGAACTCCTCCCGGCCTCCGAGCACCCCGACCTGCTGCCCGCGGCCGTCCGCGCGGCCCTGCCCGCGGGTGCCTGGGTACTCGCGATCGACCCCGACGTGGCCGACACCGCTGCCCTGGTCGAGGCCGCCGGGGTGCCGCTCGACGGGTCGGCGAACTGCGTCGTCGTCGCCGGCAGGCGCGACGGGGAGGAACGCATCGCCGCGTGCGTGGTGCTCGCCTCCACCCGTGCGGACGTCAACAACGCCGTGAAGAAAGCACTCGACGTCCGCAAGGCCTCGTTCCTGGCCATGGACCGCGCCGTCGACGAGAGCGGCATGGAGTACGGCGGGATCACCCCCGTCGGTCTGCCCGCCGGCTGGCGGATCCTCGTGGACGAGGCCGTCGCGGCGCAGGAATGGGTGCTCATCGGCTCCGGGGTTCGCCGCTCGAAACTCGTGGTGCGCGGTGCCGACCTCGCGGCGCTGGCCGGGGCCGAGGTCGCCCCGATCGCGCTGCCCACGCGGTGACTCCCGCACCCACCGGCGTGACGGTCAGCTCCACGATGTCCACCGGGGTGCGCCACCGCGTCGCGGTGCCGGCCCGGCGTCGTGTCACCTGGGGCGGGTGGCCCACAACGCGACCGCGCTCGCGGCGGCGACGTTGAGGCTGTCCACCCGCGCGTCCATCGGGATCCGGACGCGCACGTCGGCGCGCGACAACACCTGCCGGCTCAGGCCGTCACCCTCCGTCCCGAGCACCAGGGCCAACCGCTGCGGCGCCTCGAACGTCTCGAGAGAGACCGAGTCCTCGGACAGGGCGAGCGCAGCGACGGTGAATCCGTTGTCGCGCAGCACCTCCATCTCACCTGGCCAGCTGATGGCCCGGGCCCAGGGCAGGTGCAGCACGGTGCCCATCGAGACCCGCACGCTGCGCCGGTAGAGCGGGTCCGCGCATCGCGGGCTCACCACGACCCCGTCCACACCGAACGCC
>JBPBQU010000137.1:0-2310 GCA_050955085.1 Janthinobacterium lividum
ACCCCGTGAACGTGGACCCCGTGATCGCCGGCGAACACCACCAGGCGGACGCGGTCCAGCGGACGGGCCACGTCGCGGTCCTGCGTGCCGGCCAACCACCGCGCGAGCTCGTCCGTGCGACTGGCCGCCAGCAACGGGGCCTCGACGCGAGGACGCGCAGCGCAGGTGTACGGCGAGCGCAGACCCTCCGCGATCTCGCGCAGGTTCAACGGCCGCGGGCCGTCGGTCATCGGGTCCTCCTGGTGCTCGCGCTGCACAATCTCCCTCCGGGAGATGGTCGCACCCGTCACCGCTGACGACCGACACGGTTGACGGCGCACAGGTGAGACGGACGAAGGGAACGCGTCACGAAGTCCACTCTCGACCGGAGTGCGGTCTGTCCCCGTCCGTCGCGGGCGCTCATGCCGTCGACGCATGACGACGAGTTCATGGCCGACACCATCGGGCGGACGAAGGCGAGCGAACGGATAGCGGCCGGTGGGGGAGTTGTGCAGAGTGGAAACGCTCGGACGTCGAGGACGACGTCGCCGGTGGGTTCTGCGCCACCTCGATCACCAGCAGTGGACGTACGACCTCCCGCAACGTAACGGCGCACGAACACCTCACGAACGGCGTCGTGACCGACACGGATCGGTTGTCCCGCAGGAAGTCAGGACATGGTGCGTCACCTCACCTGGCTCATAGTTGCCGGGCAGCCCTCGACGCGCGGGGTACCCACGAGCCGGTTCGCGGCCTGCGGGATACCCGTGGTTGCGGTGGGGTGGCGGGCCGCACCGCGGTGGGTCATGGCCTAGCGTTCGGCAGATGAGTCGACCCCCGGCCAACCCGTTGGACACCCCCGTGAGGTTCGCCCTCGTCGGGTACGGCGGGGGTGGCCGCTATTTTCACGCTCCCGTCATCGCCGGTGCGCCGGGTTGCCGACTCGTGGCCGTCGTCACGGCCAACGCCGAGCGCCGGGCTCAGGCCGTCGCCGAGCACGGGGTGGCCGTGGTGGCCACCATGGAGGAGTTGGGTGACCTCGGTGTCGAGGCCGTGACGGTCTCCACCCCGGCTGCCACCCACACCGAGCTCACCGAGCAGGCGTTGCGGCTGGGACTGCCGGTCGTGTGCGACAAACCCTTCGCGCTGGACGCCCCGGCGGCACTCTCGACCGTGGAGCTGGCAGAACGACTGGGTGTCCTGCTGAGCGTCTACCAGAACCGCCGCTGGGATTCCGACCTGCTCACGCTGCAGCGAGTCCTGGCCGAGGGTGAGCTCGGTGACGTTCTGCGCTTCGAGTCGGCGTTCGAGCGCTGGGCCGCGGGTGACCCACCGGTGGCCGGTGCAGGGCTGCTGCGCGATTTCGGTGCGCACCTCGTCGACCAGGCATTGCACCTCTTCGGTCCTGTCACCAGCGTCGCGGCACAGACGCGCAATGTGACGCAGGACGGTACCGAGGACGACGTGCGTCTGCAGCTCATCCACGCGGGCGGGGTGCGTAGCGAGATCTCCGGGTCGTGGAAACAGGCGCTGCCCGCCCCCCGCTTCCGGGTGACTGGGAGCCGGGGCAGTTTCGTCCTCGACACCCCCATGGACGGGCAGGAGGCGGCACTGCTCTCGGGGTCCTCGCCTGCTTCTGTGGGTGCGGCGTGGGGTGTGGAGCCGGCAAGTCGGTGGGGGTGGCTGGCTCTGGGTTCCGACCCGGCCCGACGGGTGCCGAGTGAGCCGGGCCGCTGGCCGGAGTTCTACGCGGCGTTCGCCCGGGCGGTGCGCGGCCTGGGACCGGTGCCGGTGGACCCGCGCGACGCTGTCTCGACGGGCATCGTGGTCGATGCGGCCCGGGTCGCAGCCGCTGAGGGTCGCACGGTCGCCCTCTGAGGTCTCCTCGACTCCTCGCTGGGCAGGACGCCCGGAGGGGCCGACGACACCGGCGACCGGCTTCCCGAGGGGAGGCCGGTCGCCGTTTTCGGTCAGTCGGGGAGAACGGTCAGGACAGCTTGTTCAGGAACGGCATACCGTTCGGTGAGCCGATACCGGTGATGTCGTCGTAACCCTTCTTGGTGCGCAGGATGGTGCCCGACTTCACGTCGATGGTCCGCAGCGAGGTCGTCGTTCCGTCGGCGGCGTCGACACCGTTGACGTAGTCGGTACGGACGACACCCACACCCGACAGGGGCTGGGGGTCGTACAGCGCGTTGGAACCGTACTGCTCGTACAGCGCGGGGTTGGCGAACCCGTGGGCCCTGCCCGCTTTCTGGTCGGCGAGAGCCATGACCCCGGCGAAGAGTGGACTGGCCAGCGAGGTGCCGCCGATCCGGTACTCCGAGTACC
>JBPBQU010000138.1:0-2284 GCA_050955085.1 Janthinobacterium lividum
GCGCGCACGATGAGTCCCGGCCCCGCCCGCCCGAGGCCGGGCCGGAACTCCTCGCCGACGACCTCCTCGCCCCGGACAGACCACGGACGGTAAGTTCTCACCTCCTTTCCTGAAACGCCTCGGTGTCGGAAACTTCGTACCCGCGTTCACGTTCGACCGGATTTCGCGCCACCCCACCCGTGCAGCATCGACGGTTCCCGCCGCCGGACCGCGTGTCACGTGATCGACGTACGCGTTGTCCCGTTGCCGATTCCACCGCGCGGTGCGACGTCCCCGATCCGCCAGCCGAATCGGTGAACGACTTCGACATCTCGACGGCGGAGACGCCAGCTCGGACTGCCAGTCCTCCACGCACACCCCAACAAGGACCTCCCCCAGCGCCAGGACGCCAGGGGTGCCCCCTCCCGTCGATGTCGTCTTCATCCACCCCAAATCACAAGTCCGGCCCCCTTCTCGTCCTTTGCTTGTGATTTGATGCGTCAGAAAGGACAAGCTGGGTCGCAGATGGGGCCTGACGTGGGGATTCAGCCGGGTGGCGAGGCGTGGGACGACCGACGTCGACTGTCCGGCCCCCACGAGGGCGATGACGACGGCCAGGGGATCGCCTCCCGCGAGCCGGGTCCGGACGAGGGGCCCGGGCCCCTGTTCTACACCGACGGCCTCGTCGAACGTCGCGGTGAGAACCTCGAGGTAGGTCTGTGCGGTTACGTGCGAGCGCGGCCCGCTTCGCCACCCTGCCGGTGCAGGAGTTGTGCGACGCGCTCGTGCGCGAACTCGCGTTCGACAGCGAGGACGACGTCGCCCTCCTCGCGCTGCGCGCGCACGACGAACCCCGACCCCGCCCGTCCGAGGCCGGGCCGGAACTCCTCGCCGACGATCTCCTCGCCCCGGACAGAGCAGGGACGGTGAGTTCCTACTCCCTCTCCTGAGGCGCACTCCACCCGTGCAGCACCAACGGTTCCCGCCACTGGACCGCGTGCAATGCCGCAGCGACGTGATCTATGCAGTCCGGTAGCAGTTCCGTCAGTGGAACCCACCTGAGTTCACTGCTCGTGTCGGGTTCGCAGATCGAAGGCTCCCCCGCCCACCCCCGGATCACGAAGAACAGGTGCAGGTATGCGTTGTCCGTTGCCGACTCTGCCGCGCAGTGCAGCGTCACTGCGAGCCGGCAGTCCTCAGCCATGATCCGCACCCCGATCTCCTCCGCCACCTCGCGTACCAACCCCGTCACCACGTCCTCACCCTCCTCGACGTGGCCCGCAGGGAGTCCAAGCTCACCGTCGCGCTAACCCGTCCCGTTCCGCCGCTGCAGGAGCACCCGTCCCGCGTCGTCGAGGAGGAGCGCCTGGACGGCGAGCGAAACGCGGCTGCGGCGCGGGGAACGAGGATTCACGGTGCGACGGTAATGGATACCCCAAGGGGTCGAACCACCACAGCTACCGACCAGGTGGTCGAATGACTCCAGGAGGTTGTCGTCTCACCGATCCACATCGAGTTCACCGTGGAGCGAGAACCCCGAGCCGGTGAACCATCGGGCATCCTGCGCCCCGGTCGGACACCATAAGCGTGTGATGCCTCAGTGAACCGCGCCGCGACGGACGTGAAGATCCTGGCGACCGCACTGGCGCTCGGCATCATCGTCGACGCCACCGTGGTGCGCGGGGTGCTGGCACCCGCGCTCGTCGCGGCCCTCGGACCCGCGAACTGGTGGCGGCCACGACAACACCCACATCCGTGATGCACCGCACCGTCTGCGCGTGGTGCCGCAAACTCAGGTTTCCTCCGTGCTGCGCAGGACACCCATCATCGCGAACTCGTCCTCGAGCAGCGGACCCTCGTGCACGCACGCGGCCAGTTGCGCCCGCAGCGCGACGGCGTCGAGACCGGCCCCGATGAGGACTATCTCGGTTCTCTTGGTCACCCCGCGCGGCCACGGTCCGCGCTCGAAACGCACGGCGGCTCCGACGGTGTTGAGCAGGTAACACTGTTGATCGTCGGTGACGGCGAACCGGACGAAACCCTTGATGCGGAAGACCCCGGACGGGCGGGCATCGAGGAAACCCACGAAGGCGCGGGGGTCCAGCGGTGCGGAGCTGGAGAACTCCACGGCGTCGTACAGAGAATGCAGGTGCGACCCGTGATCGGCGACCACCCCACCGCCGGGTCGGTCGTCGGGGACAACCTCACCAAGGACCAGCTGGCGGTGCCCGGGTGGACGGTGCTCGACGAGGAGACGCGGGTCGATCGCCCCGCGCGAGGCGGGCACGACGGGTGCCCAGGCATT
>JBPBQU010000139.1:0-2263 GCA_050955085.1 Janthinobacterium lividum
CCACAGCCCCAGGACCTGAGCGGTCTGCACGTCGACGTCGTCGCCCTGACGGTCGGCGACGTAGGCGCGCGCGGCCTCCAGGTAGGCCTCCTGGAGGTCCAGCGCCGTCATCTGCCGGCCGTCGCGCAGCTCCACGGTCGTCGTCAGGGACGGGTCGTGCGAGATCGCGTGCAGGGACGGCACGGCGGTCGCCAGGTCGAGCCCGCCGGGCAGGACGCCGTCCTCGACCATCGCCAGCACCAGGGACGTGGTGCCGAGCTTGAGCAGCGTCGAGGTCTGCGACAGGTTCGCGTCGCCGATGATGACGTGCAGGCGCCGGTACTTCTCCGCCGTGGCGTGCGGCTCGTCGCGGGTGTTCACGATGGGCCGCTTGAGCGTGGTCTCCAGCCCGACCTCGGTCTCGAAGAAGTCCGCGCGCTGGCTGACCTGGAACCCGTGCTGCTGACCGTTCTGGCCGAGCCCGACCCGTCCTGCGCCGCAGACCACCTGGCGGCTGACCAGGAAGGGCACCAGGTGCCGCACGATCTCGGGGAAGGGCGTCGCCCGGTCCATCAGGTAGTTCTCGTGGGCGCCGTAGGAGGCGCCCTTGCCGTCGGTGTTGTTCTTGTACAGCGTCACCTGCGGCGATCCCGGCAGCCTGGCCGCACGCTGCGCCGCCGCCGCGAGCACCAGGTCACCGGCCGCGTCCCACCGCACCGCGTCCAGCGGGCCCGTCGTCTCCGGTGAGGAGTACTCGGGGTGGGCGTGGTCGACGTAGAACCGGGCCCCGTTGGGCAGGACCGCGTTCGCCATGCCCAGGTCCTCGTCGGTGAGCTGGGAGGGGTCCGCCACCGCGCGGGACATGGAGAACCCGCGCGCGTCGCGCAGCGGGTCCTCCTCCTCGAAGTCCCAGCGGGTGCGACGGGCCCCGCCCTCGGCGCCGACGTAGGCGTTGACCAGCAGGGACGAGGTGGTCATCGGGTTGGCCCCGGGCTCACCCGGGACCGAGATGCCGTACTCGGTCTCGGTGCCCATGACACGCATGACGCTCATGGGTCCGACCCTAGGTCGTGGGGCTCCTCCACCGGGGCGCACCGCTCGGCGAGGACGCACAACCTTCCGGCGGGCGCCTGCGGAGCAGGACACGAGCAGGGGCAGGCCCGCACCGGTCGCGCGGTGCGGGGCCCCCGTCCGGCTACAGGTACTGGCCGGTGTTCGCCACGGTGTCGATGGACCGGCCGGCCTCGGTGCCGGTCTTGCCCTGGACCAGCGTGCGGATGTACACGATCCGCTCGCCCTTCTTGCCCGAGATCCGCGCCCAGTCGTCGGGGTTGGTGGTGTTCGGCAGGTCCTCGTTCTCCTTGAACTCGTCGACGCACGCGGTCAGCAGGTGCCCGATCCGCAGGCCCTTCTGCCCGGTGTCGAGGAACGCCTTGATCGCGTTCTTCTTGGCGCGGTCGACGACGTTCTGGATCATGGCGCCGGAGTTGAAGTCCTTGAAGTACATGACCTCCTTGTCGCCGTCGGCGTAGGTGACCTCCAGGAAGCGGTTCTCCTCGGACTCGGTGTACATCCGCTCCACCGTGCGCTGGATCATGGCAGCGACCGTGGCCGCGCGGTCCCCGCCGTGCTCGGCCAGGTCCTCGGAGTGCAGCGGCAGGTCGGCCACCAGGTACTTGCCGAAGATGTCGCGGGCGGACTCCGCGTCCGGGCGCTCGATCTTGATCTTCACGTCGAGACGACCCGGGCGCAGGATCGCGGGGTCGATCATGTCCTCGCGGTTCGAGGCGCCGATCACGATGACGTTCTCGAGGCCCTCGACGCCGTCGATCTCGCTGAGCAGCTGCGGCACGATCGTGTTCTCCACGTCGGAGGACACCCCCGAGCCGCGCACCCGGAACAGCGAGTCCATCTCGTCGAAGAACACGATGACCGGCACGCCCTCGCTGGCCTTCTCGCGGGCCCGCTGGAACACCAGGCGGATGTGCCGCTCCGTCTCGCCGACGTACTTGTTGAGGAGCTCCGGGCCCTTGATGTTGAGGAAGAACGAGCGGCCCTGGGGCTGGCCGGTCACCTCGGCGACCTTCTTGGCCAGCGAGTTGGCCACGGCCTTGGCGATCAGCGTCTTGCCGCACCCGGGCGGGCCGTAGAGCAGCACGCCCTTCGGCGGACGCAGCCGGTGCTCGCGGAACAGCTCGGCGTGCAGGTACGGAAGCTCGACGGCGTCGCGGATCTGCTCGATCTGCGGCCCTAGACCCCCGATCTGCCGGTAGTCGATGTCCGG
>JBPBQU010000140.1:0-2233 GCA_050955085.1 Janthinobacterium lividum
GGAGCACGATCTCCCCGAACTCCCCGCCGTCGAGCGCGGGCTGGTTGACGGCATCGGGCAGGGCCTGCGTCTCCAGGCAGACGGCGTCCCCCTGCCGGACCGGGCGGCCCTCGACGGTTCGCCAGGTCCCGTCGAGGAAGTTCCCCGAGTAGAGCTGCAGACCGGGCCGGTCGGTGTGCAGCTCGAGGCGGCGTCCACTGCGGGCGGCGTCCAGCGTCGCGACCCGGCGCAGCACCCCGTCACCGCCGTCGAGCACGAGACAGTGGTCGTAACCACCCGCGAGCAACAACTGCGGGTCGGCGTCGCGCAACCGCGCCCCGATGCGGGTCGGGGTGCGGAAGTCGAACGGGGTTCCCGTGACGTCGGCGATCTCACCCGTGGGGACGAACGTCTCGCCGATGGGCAGGTACCGCGAGGACTCCAGTTGCAGGACATGGTCTTCCACCGTGCCGGCGCCGTCGAGGGCGAAGTACGCGTGATTGGTGAGGTTCACGGGGGTCGCGGCTGTCGCCTCGGCGCGGTAGTCCAGCTGCAGTGACACGGTGGAACCTTCCGAGGTGAGGGTGTAAGTCACCTCGGCCAGGAGTTCACCGGGGAAACCCATGTCCCCGTCCCGGCTGCGCAGCGACAACCGCACCGCGGGGCCGGCGCTCCCCGTGACCTCCTCGGCACTCCAGAGCCGTTGGTCGAAACCCTCCACGCCGCCGTGCAACGCATTCGGGCCGTCGTTCACCGGAATCTGGTAGTGCCGGCCGTCGAGGCGGAAGGCACCGCCGGCGATGCGGTTGGCGACGCGCCCCACGACGGCCCCCGGGTAACCCTCGACGTTCTCGTACGCCGTGGTGTCGGGCAGTGACACCACCACGTCACCGAGGCGACCCTCCCCGTCGCGAACGCGGACCTGCTGCAACGTCGCACCCCGGGTGAGGACTGCGGCGCTTGCCCCCGAGGCCAGCGTCAGCTCCCAGCGCTCGACGGCCTCACCGCGCAGGGTCACACCGAAGGGGCTGTGGGAGACGGTGTTCGCGCTGGGGGTGGCCTGCGGATCGGGGTCCGTCGGGGTCCTGGGTGTGGCGTTCATGTGTGCATCGTGTCGCGACTCCCCACCTGATGGACGGGCGGGTGGTCGCTGGCCTAGCGTGGGAGTCTCGACGACGAGGAGGGGCAACCATGAGTGCCACCGACAAGATCAAGAACGCCGCGCAGGACCTCGCCGGCAAGGCCAAAGAGGCTGCCGGTTCGGCCAAGGGTGACGAGGACCTGAAGGCCGAGGGGCAGGTCGACCAGAGCGCCGCCAGCGCCAAGAAGGCCGGCGAGAACGTCAAGGACATCTTCAAGAACTGATTGACCGTTCGTCGCCACGGGCGGGGCACCCCATCGGGTGTCCCGCCCGTCGTCATGTCCCGCCCGTTGTGTCCCGCGCGTTGTCGTGTCCAGTCCGGGCTGTCCGTCACAACCGCCAGTCGATCCCTGCGCCCCCTGCCGCGCGCAACAGTTCGTCGACCCGGCTGAACGGTCGCGACCCGAAGAATCCCCGCGACGCCGAGAGCGGACTGGGGTGGACGCCCACCACGGCGGGGACGCCACCCAGCAGCGGTTGCACGCTCTGGGCATCGCGGCCCCACAGCAGGGCGACGAGCGGGGCCTCGCGGGCGGCCAGCGCCTGCACGGCCGCATCGGTCACCCTCTCCCAGCCGATCCGGCGGTGCGATCCCGAGACGCCCGAGCGGACGCTGAGGACACGGTTGAGCAGGAGGACCCCCGCCCGCGACCAGGCCGTCAGGTCCCCGTGCGCGGGTGCGGTGACGCCGGTGTCCGCGTGCAGCTCCTTGTAGACGTTGACGAGGCTGCGCGGCAGTGGGCGCACGTGCGGCTCCACCGCGAACGACAAACCGACGGGATGTCCGGGGGTCGGGTAGGGATCCTGCCCGACGAGCAGGACGCGCACGTCGTCGAACGGCTGGCGGAACGCGCGCAGGACGTTCGCGGCGGCCGGCAGCCACGGATTGTCCTCGGCCTCCTCGGTGGCAAGGCGCTTCGAGAGGGCCAGCAGCTGTGGACGGACACCGGCCAGGGCGTGCGCCCATCCCGGGTCGAGGTCGTCGACGCCGAGCCCCGCGGGGTCCTCGGGAGTGACGGGCGGGACGTGTGTGTCGGGAGTCACGCGTCAGACGCTACGGGGGAGGAGGCAGCCCGCCGACGCGCCCGGGTGGTGAATGACACCGGTGTGACT
>JBPBQU010000141.1:0-2217 GCA_050955085.1 Janthinobacterium lividum
CCCCCGTGCGAGATCTTGACAGCGACCGCGAGGGCGTCCGCCTGCGCACCGACCGGGGCACGGTGCGAGCTGGGCACGTCGCACTGGGGACCAACGTGTTCCCGGCCCTGCTGCGCCGCTATCGGTTGCACACCGTCCCCGTCTACGACTACGTGCTCGTGAGTGAACCGCTCACACCGCGGCAGCGCGCGGCCATCGGCTGGTCGGAGCGGATGGGGATCGACGACCTCGCCAACCAGTTCCACTACTACCGCCAGACGAGCGATCATCGGATCCTGTTCGGTGGTTACGACGCGGTCTATCATTACGGCCGCCACCTCCGTGCCGCCTACGACAGCCGCCGGAGCACCTTCGAGACTCTCGCCGCGCACTTCGCGCAGACTTTCCCCCAGCTGGGCGACGTCGGGTTCAGCCACGCGTGGGGCGGAGCCATCGACACCTGTACCCGCTTCTTCCCCTTCTTCGGGACCGGCCACGGTGGTCGCGTCGCACACACGGCCGGATTCACGGGTCTCGGGGTCGGGGCCACCCGGTTCGCCGCGCAGGTCCTGCTGGACCTGCTCGAGGTGGACACCGCCGGACCGACGGAGTTGACGGAGCTGCAGATGGTGCGCAAACGCCCCCTGCCCTTCCCGCCCGAACCCGCAGCCTGGCTCGGCATCACGGCCACCCGCGCCTCGCTCGCCGCCGCCGACCGGCACGAGGGACGACGCAACCCCTGGTTGCGAACCCTCGACGCAGTCGGGGTCGGTTTCGACTCCTGATCCTCGGGGTCGACCTCGACTCCTGACACGACCGACCCATTCACCCCAGAGGTATCGCAGAGCCACCTTGGAGGACACCGTGTCGCACCCTGACGCCGATCCGATGCGGCAGATCCACTTCTGCCTTCTCGAGATGGCGACCATCAGCCACAACAACTACGGTTTGTGGGCACACCCGAGCAACCAGAAGCGCCGCTTCCATGACATCGCGTTCTGGAAGGAGATCGCCCGCCACTGCGAGGACGCCAAGATGGACGCGATCTTCTTCGCCGACGTGCTGGGGATCGCCGACAACTACGGCGGGTCGATGGCCACCTCCCTCTCCGAGGGCATCCACGTCCCGGAACTCGATCCGCTGCTGGTCGCCGCGAGTGCCCTGGATGCCACCACCCACCTGGGGTTCGGGATGACGGCCTCGGCCAGTTACGAACCACCCTTCGGGCACGCCCGGCGCATGACGACCCTGGACCATCTCAGCGACGGCCGTGCCGGGTGGAACATCGTGATGTCTTATCACAAGAACGCGGACGAGAACTTCGGTGTCGAACCCGGAAGCCTGCCGAGTGAACTGCGTTACGAGCGCGGCGAAGAGTTCCTGGACGTCTGCTATCGGTTGTGGGAGGAGTCGTGGGAGGACGGAGCGGTCGTCGCGGATCAGGAGAACGGTGTCTACACCGATCCGAGCAAGGTGCACCGGATCGACTACCGGGGGCAGTACTACAGCTCCTCCGGGCCCGCCCTGGCCGACCCCAGCCCGCAACGTACCCCGGTGCTCTTCCAGGCCGGGATGTCCGACCGGGGACGCCGGTTCGCGGCCAAGCATGCGGAGGCGGTGTTCTTCGTCGCCCGCACGATGGACGGTCTCAAGCACTCGGTGGACGATCTGCGGGTACGCGCCGCGGAATTCGGCCGGTCGCGCAGCGACGTGCACGCCCTCGTCCAGGTGAACATCGTGGTGGGTGAGAGCAACCAGGAGGCCCGGGAGAAACTCGCCGACTTCCAGCGCATGACCCGCGCCCAGGGTTACCTCGCCCACGAGTACGGCATGGCGAACTTCGACCTCCTCTCGCACCCGCGCTCGCGCACCCTCGACGAGGCTCTGGAGGTCGACGGGCTCACCCGGGCCGATTCGGGAACCTACGGTCACGGTCCGGACGCGACCATCGGGGAACTGATCGACGCGGCGGCGGACCTGTCACGCGAACCGATGTTCGTCCACGGTGACGCGAAGAGCGTCGCCGACCAGGTGGAGGAGTGGGTCGAGGAGTTCGACCTCGACGGTTTCCTGCTGAAGAACTACGTGCATCCCGGGACCGTCGCCGACTTCAGCCGCTTCCTCGTGCCCGAGCTGCAGCGTCGTGGCCGCTACCGCACCGAGTACGAGGGGTCGACCCTGCGGGAGCACTTCTTCGGTGCCGGGCACACGCAGTTGGCCGCCTCGCACCCCGGTGCC
>JBPBQU010000142.1:0-2145 GCA_050955085.1 Janthinobacterium lividum
CGGAGGCGATGTCGCGGATCGCGGCCTGCATCTCGGTGGTGCCGGTGGCGACCGTCTGCACGCTGGTGCGGACCGCGCTCGCCGTCTCGGTGGCGTCCTGAGCCACGAGGGCGGTCTGTGACGCAGCCCCGCCGATGCGGTCATTGCTCGCCGCGAGCTGCGTCGTCGCAGCCGAGAGCGAGGCCGAGGACCGGGCGATCGCGGACACCGTGGCGCGCACACTGGTGCGGGCCCGCTCGAGGGAGGCGGCCATCCGGCCCAGCTCGTCGGTGGAGTCCACCTCGGCGCCCAGCGTCAGGTCACCCGCGGCGACCGCCTCGAGGGAGGTGGAGACCGCGCGCAAGGGCCCCACGATCGAGCGGATCACTCGCATCGCCAGCAGACCCGCGAGCAGTAACCCCACCAGGAGGGCGATCAGCGTGACGGTGCGGGCCCGGTCGGCCCCGGACCGGGCGGTGGCGGCCGCCGCGGCGGCCTCGGAACCCTCGGCCGCCTCGACGGCGTCGAGAGCGTCCGCGACGGTGCTGACGATGGGCTGAGCGACGTCGTTCACGACGGTCGTCCAACCCGTCGCGTCGCCCGCGTCGGAGCGCGGGAGGAGTTGGCTGTCACGGACCTGGCGCCATTTCGTCCAGTTGTCGGTGAAGACCTTCCAGTCCCGCGGGTCGGTCGTCTGGGTGGCCGCGAACTTAGCGGCCCAGGTGTCGAGCTCGGTGTCGCTGGCCTGGATCTTCTGCTCGATCTCCGCCTTGCCCGCAGCGTCGGGGATGGCGGCGTGCTGGGCCACCAGCATGCGCGTCTTCAGCTCTTCCTGGTGGACGCGGCCCAGGGCGATGAGACCCGTGACGTTGTCGTGGTAGAGGATGTCGGCCTGGTGGGCGGATCTGCCCAGGGCGACGAGCGAGGACGAGCTGACACCCACGGCGACGATCGCCAGGGCCCCCAAGGCGCTGAGGACCTTGGTGCGGACGCTGCGGTCGGCGAAGAGCTTTCCCGCCCGCGCGGGGGTGTCGGGAGTGGTGCGGGTGCTCGGCATGGCCATCCTCCGTCGACGCGGTCGGGACCGGGGATGGGGTTTCCCGGCCTCGCCACGACATCGACGGTTCCCGAACCCGCTTGAGACGTTTACGCGCGAGAACTCGGCAAGCGGCGGGATCGACACGTGTCGTCTGTCCGAGGGCAGTGCCGGGCGAGCCGAGCCGAGGTGCACACCTCGTCAGCAGAGCGATGACCACGCCGGTGATGACCACGCCGGTGATGAACCCGGGAACCGGTCTCAGTCGGCCACCGGGCGTGCCCGTGACGGCTGGACCCGTTTCGGTTCCCCGGGCATCTTGGGGTAGTTCGGGGGGTAGGGCAGGTCACCCAACCCACCGGCCTCGTCCCGTTCGGCGAGGTCGAGCAGTGGTTCCAACCCGTACGGGTGCTCCCGCCGCCCCGCCCACAGGTCCCCGACCCGCTCGAAACGCTCCGCGAACGTCAGCAGCGTGAAGTCGTCCGGGTCCGCACCCGCGGCCAGCTCGGCCCACGTCAAGGGTGCCGAGACGGTTGCTCTCGGCGTACGCCGCAACGAGTACGCGCTCGCGATGGTGCGGTCGCGGGCGTTCTGGTTGTAGTCCACGAACACCTGCTCACCGCGCTGTTCCTTCCACCACGCCGAGGTGACCCGTCCCCCGGCGCGGCGTTCGACCTCCCGGGCGAGCGCGATCGCGGCCCGGCGGACCTCGGTGAAGGTCCATCGGGGGTGGATCGTCACGAACACGTGCAACCCACGACCACCGGAGGTCTTGACGAAACCCGTGTATCCCAGTTCGGCCAGGAACGGTTGCAGCACCTCGAGAGCGACGACGCGTGCCTCTTCGAAACCCGTCCCGGGTTGTGGGTCGAGGTCGATCCGCAGCTCGTCCGGGTGGTCGACGTCGGGTGCGGTGCAGTGCCACGGGTGGAACGTGATCGTCGCCTGTTGCGCACCCCAGACCAGGGCCGCGGCGTTCGTCGGTCGCAGGGCGTCCGCGGAGCGGCCCGAGGGGAAGGTGACGTGCACGGTGTCGACGTAGTCGGGGGCGAACTTCGGCACGCGTTTCTGATAGACCTCCTCACCCGCGATGCCGTCGGGGAACCGCTGCAGGTAGGTGGGTCGTCCAC
>JBPBQU010000143.1:0-2141 GCA_050955085.1 Janthinobacterium lividum
GTCCGGTGGGGTCCAGGGACCGGGTCACCAGGTATAGGCACCTCAGCGCGGCCTGCTCGGTCGGGAAGTGACCTCGGGCCTCGACCGCCCGGCGGTAGCGGGCGTTCAAGGACTCGATCGCGTTCGTCGAGCACAGCACGGTGCGGATCTCGACGTCGTAGTCCAGGAACGGGATGAACTCCTCCCAGGCGTTCTCCCACAGCCGGATCATCGCCGGGTACTTGGTGCCCCACTTGCTGGTCAGCTCCTCCAGTGAACCGCCCCGGCATGTCCGGAGACTCCGATCGTTGGGAAGGTTGGAGTCATGTCAGGGAACGCGTCGAAGAGGTACCCGGCTGAGCTGCGTGATCGTGCGGTGCGGATGGTAGAAGAAGTCCGGGCCGAGTACGCCTCGGAGTGGGCGGCGATGACGAAGGTCGCGCAGCTGCTGGGGGTGACGTCGGTGGAGACGGTGCGGCAGTGGGTGCGCCAATCCCAGGTCGACGAAGGCGCCCGGGTGGGGACCACCTCGCAGGAGTCGCTGGAGGTGAAGCGGTTGAAGCGGGAGAACGCTGAGCTGAAGCGGGCGAATGCGATCTTGAAGGCGGCGTCGGCTTTCTTCGCGGCCGAGCTCGACCGGCCCTCCCGCTGATCGTGGACTTCGTCCGCGAGCACGCAGGCAACCGCCAGAGCCGGGTGGATGGTGGTCTGCGCTGGGGTGTCGAGCCGATCTGCGCCGTGCTGAGCGAGCACGGCTTGCAGATCGCCCCGTCTACGTACTACGAGCACGTCAACCGGGCGTCCACGCCCCGCGAGCAGCGCGATGCCGTGCTGGTCGAGGAGATCCGCCGGGTGCACGCCGCGAACTACGGCGTCTATGGCGCCCGGAAGGTGTGGCTGGCCTTGAACCGTGCGGGCATCGCGGTGGCGCGGTGCACCGTCGAGCGGTTGATGACCCGAGAGGGCCTGGCCGGGGCGGTGCGCGGGAAGGTGAAGCGCACCACCATCGCCGATGTGTTCCTGACCCCGGCGCAGCGGGCTCGCGACCTGGTGCGCCGCGACTTCGCCCCACCGGCCCCGGACCGGCTCTGGGTCGCTGACATCACCTACGTGTCGACCTGGTCGGGGTGGGTGTACGTCGCGTTCGTCATCGACGCCTACGCCCGCCGGATCATCGGCTGGCGGTGTGGGTCGTCGATGACCACCCAGCTGGTGTTGGACGCGTTCGAGCAGGCGCTGTGGACTCGCCGACGTGAAGGCCGCTCGTTGGACTCGGTGGTGGCACACACCGATCGCGGGTCGCAGTACACAGCCATCCGGTACACCGAACGCCTCGAAGAGGCCGGCGTCGTCGCGTCGGTCGGTAGCGTCGGGTCCTCCTACGACAACGCCCTCGCCGAGTCCATCAACGGCCTGTACAAGACCGAGCTCATCAAGGCCCGCGGCCCGTGGCGCAGCCTGGACGCGGTCGAGATCACCACCGCAGAGTGGGTCGATTGGTTCAACCACCGCCGCCTGTACGAGTACTGCGGCGACATCCCACCAGCCGACCTTGAGACCGCCTACTACGCTCAGAACCCGAGCCCAGCCCCCGCTGCGCTCTCAAGCCGGTGAGTCTCCGGACATGCCGGGGCGGTTCAGTCCCGCGCTGTGCGGCATGTGCGGCATGTGCGACGCGCCGCAGTCGGTCGGGTTTGTGCGATCGAGGCCGGAAGTCGAGGCCGGAGATCGAGGTGTCGTGTCGCTGCTGACTCAGCCCAGGTGCTGCAGGCTGACAGAGACCGCGACAGGTACGACGAGCAGCAGCAACAGCATCGTCGTGAGCAGGGCGCCGTCTCGGTGACGTCGGCGTCTGGTGCTCGCCACGACCTGCAGGGGATCGATGACCGGGTCGACGGTGCGGGCGGTGGCGACGATCCACACCCCGGCGACCAGCAGGCCGGGAAAGAGCAGCACCGCGGTCGGGACGGCCACGTCGATGAGCGGTCCCACCCGGGCGTGGGTGATGGCCACTGCGGCGAGGGCGGCCGTCACCAGCAGACCCCAGCCGAGGACGGCGGTGCGGCGGGCGGTCACGACGGCGTCGACCAGGAGGGGCGCGGCTACCGCGACCGCTACCGGGAGCACGATCTGGAGCTCGGTCAGCACGGCCGGCTTCCGCG
>JBPBQU010000144.1:0-2132 GCA_050955085.1 Janthinobacterium lividum
CAACGACGGGTCGCTCTCCACCATCCACGCGAACTCCTCCGCGGAAGTCTTCAACCGCATCGCGACCTACGCGCTGCAGGCCGAGGAACACCTGCCCGTCGAGGCCAGTCACATGCTCATCGCCGGGGCGGTGAACTTCGTCGTGTTCCTCGACAAGCAGAACACCTACCACTCGGGAGGTGGACTGCGCCGCGTCGTGGCCAGTGTGCGGGAGGTCACCGGGGTGGACGGTCGGGTGTCGTCCTCGGAGGTGTTCGCGCTGGGTGGTGACGGCGTCGCTCGCGCGCACGCCCCACTCCAGTGCGCCGACGACCTCGAGGCGGCCGGTTGGACCGCACCCGTCCTCCAACGGTGGGGCGCGTGAACCCGTCGGGACCGGGGCTGCCCCTGGAACTCCTCGTCGCGCTCACGGGTGCGGGTGCCGGGTTCGGTGTCCTCGTCCTGGTGCTGGGACTCGTCGGTCGCGAACCGGGTCGCGCCGCCTCGACACCTTCCTGGCGACGTAGGACGAGCGGAGCGGAACTCAGCCGGGAACTCCTCGGGGGTGTCGTCGCCGGAATCGTCGTGCTGCTGCTCACCCGCTGGGTGGTCGCCGCCCTCGGGATCGGCCTCCTGGTCGCCGGCTGGGGTCGTCTCCTCGGCGGCAGTGCTGAGGAGGGCCGTGGCATCGCGCGTCTCGAGGCCCTGGCCACCTGGACGGAGTCGTTGCGCGACACCATCGCCGGTGCGGTCGGGCTGGAACAGGCGATCCCGGCCACTGCGGGGACCTCGGCTCCCGCACTGCGTCCGTCACTGAACCTGCTCGTCGATCGACTGCGGATCCGCCAACCGCTTCCCGACGCACTGCAACGCTTCGCCGACGACGTCGACGACCCCAGCGCCGACGTCGTCTGCGCGGCGCTCGTACTGAACGCCCGACTGCGCGGCCCCGGTTTGCGCGACGTCCTGACGGCTCTCGCCGCGTCGACGCGCGAGGAGCTCGACGTCAGACGGCGCATCGAGGCCAGTCGACGCAGCATCCGTCGCAGCGTACAGATCGTCCTGCTCATCGTCCTGGGGGTCATGGGCCTGCTCGCGGTGTTCAACCGCGACTATGTCGAGCCCTACTCCTCGGTCTCCGGTCAGTTCGCGCTGCTCGTCGTGGGAGCCCTGTTCCTGCTCGGGCTCGGGTGGCTGCGCCGTCTGGCGCGCGTCGAGACCCACGAACGGTTCCTTGCCGCGAGGGAGGGTCGGCGGTGAACCTCGCCCTGCTCTCGGGCGCGGTGTGCGCTCTGGGCCTCGTCCTGCTGCTGCTCGTCCTGCTGCGTCCTCACCCCTCGGTGGCGGTGCAGGTGGCGCGTTACGACCTGCGGCGCAGATCCTCGCAGCGTCTGTTGCTCAGTGCTGCGGAAGCAGCCGCGTCCGCCGCCCCCGACCGCGGCCCCTTCGGCCTGAACGCCGCCGTAGCCCGGCTGGTGGCGGTGCTCGCCGACCGGTTCGAGGTCCTCGCCGCCGAACGGGGCTGGCGGTTGCGCCGGACCCGGGGCGACCTGGCGGTGCTCGGCCGGCGCACCGGGGAGTTCCTGGCCACCAAGGTTCTCGCGGGGATCCTCCTGCTGCTGCTCGCACCCCTGTGCTGGGTGATCCTGCGCACCTTCGGGGTGCCGCTGCCCGGAGGGGTTCCGCTGCCGATGGCGCTGGTCCTGGGGGTGATGGGTTTCCTCGTCCCCGATCTCGCGCTGCGCTCCGACGCGGGACGCCGACGACGTGACTTCCGTCGGGTCGTCGGGGTCTTCTGCGACCTCGTCGCGATGAACCTCGCGGGGGGCCGCGGGTTGCCCGAGGCGTTGCTCAGCTCGGCCTCGGTGAGCGATTACTGGGCCCTCGTGAGGATCCGGCAGGCACTCGCCAACGCCAGACTGCTCGGCCACACCCCGTGGGAGGCGCTGGGGGAACTCGGTGCGGAGCTCGCCATCTCCGAACTCAGTGATCTCTCCGGTGCGCTCGCCCTCGCCGCCGACGACGGCGCCAAGATCCGGGCCTCGCTCGCGGCCCGAGCAGCCACGATGCGCCGTCGTGACATGGCCGAGGTCGAGGGCGAAGCGGGGGAGAAATCGCAGTCGATGCTCGTGGCGCAGCTCCTGCTGTGCACC
>JBPBQU010000145.1:0-2108 GCA_050955085.1 Janthinobacterium lividum
GCCGACCACGTCGAAGACCGGGGTACCCGCGGTGGCCGACGTCCGTCGCGTCGTGGCGGAGGACGTCGGCGCCCGCGTCGTCGAGGTCCTCGACGAGGGTCTGCGCGTGCGCCCGCGCGGGGCCGGGGTGGAGCGCGACCTCGTCGCGGGCGACGTCGCCGTCCTGGTCCGGACGGGCGCGCAGGCGGCCATGGTGCAGGAGGCGTTGCGGCGCAGAGGAGTTCCCTGTGTCCTCGCACGGGGGCCGAGCGTCTTCTCGACCCCTGCGGCGCGCGACTGGCTCGCACTGCTCGAGGCCGTGGAGCAACCCCACCGGATTCCGCGGGTGCGTCGTCTCGCCGTCTCGAGTTTCATCGGGACCTCGGCGGGCGACCTCGACGCCGCGGGGGACGCCGCGACCGACCAGCTCGCCGTCCGGCTGCGGCAGTGGGCCCTCGTACTCGGCGAGCGCGGCGTCGCGGGTCTCTTCGCCGTGGTGGGTGAACAGCAGCAGGTCTCCGGACGACTGCTCGCGGTGGAGGGGGGCGAACGGTTGCTGACCGACCTGCGCCACATCGCCGAGACGCTGCACGCCGACGTGTCCTCGGGTGGTCTCGCGAGCCTGTTGTCGTGGTTGCGCGCCCGTGTCGAGGAGGCCGCGGGCGACGTCGACCAGGAACGCTCGCGCCGGTTGGACACCGACCGCGACGCCGTGCAGATCGCGACCGTGCACACCAGCAAGGGGTTGGAGTTCGAGGTCGTCCTGGTGCCCTTCGGCTGGGATTCCTCCGGTGCCGGCTCCCGGGACCGGTTGCCCGTGGCGCACGCCCCCGACGGGCCGCGGGCCCTGCACGTGGGTGGGCAGGGCAGTTCCGGTTACGACGCGTTCTGCCGCGCCGCGGACGCCGAGGACGCCGGGGAAGAACTTCGGTTGTTCTACGTCGCGGTGACCCGGGCCGTGTCGCGCCTCCTCGTGTGGTGGGCGCCCAGCACCAATACCGCCCGCGGTGCGCTGCACCGGTTGTTGTTCACCGACGACCCGGCGGTGGTGCCGGACAAGGTGGCGTTGCCCACCGACGCCGTGCTGCGCACCCGCCTCGAACGGTTGTGGGGTCCCGACCCCGCGGCGGCCGTGGGAATCACGGTCGAGGATGTCGCGCTGCCCAGCGACGAACGACGCCACGTCCGCCCCCCCGGGAGCCACCGGGACCTCACCGCCGCCCGGTTCCGCGCCGAGGTCGACCTCGGCTGGCGCCGCACCTCCTACAGCGGATTGACCCGGGCGGTGCACGAGTTGGCCCACTCAGGTGTCGGGGGACACGTCGGCGCCGGTGCTGCCGACGCGGTCGTCTCGGAACCCGAGACCACGGGGACCGCCGACGAGTCGGACGTCACGGAGGCCGGGACCGGGGTGGCTGACGGTGGTGATTTACCCGGTTGGCGCACGCATGTGTCACCGATGGCGGACCTGCCCGCGGGAGCCGGTTTCGGGACGACCGTGCACGCCGTCCTCGAACACTTCGATCCCGCCGCCCCCGACCGCGCAGCGCACCTCGCCGCGCTGACCCGTGCGCAGTTCGCGCCCGCGCTGGCCGAACCGCTCTCGATCGCGTTGCAACCCAGCCTGCTCACCCCGCTCGGACCCCTCGTCGGGCAGAGGGCGCTCGCCGATTTCACCGTCGCCGACCGGCTCAACGAACTCGACTTCGAACTGCCCCTGGCGGGCGGGGACGATGCCGCGCGCACCGGGCCGCGGTTGGGCGACGTCGCCGCTCTGCTGCGCCGCCACCTGCCGACGGGAGACCCGGTGCTGGTCTACGCCGACGCCCTCGATGAACCCGTGCTCGCGGCCGAGAGCCTGCGCGGTTACCTCACGGGGTCCATCGATGCGGTTCTGCGGACCGGGTCGATCGATGCGGTCCTGCGGACCGGGGTTGGGGCAGGGGTGACGCGGTACGTGGTCGTCGACTACAAGACGAACCGGCTGGCCGGCCCGGGGGAGACGCTGACGGCGTGGCATTACCGTCGCGAGGCCCTCGACGACGCCGTCCGGGCGGCGCACTACCCGTTGCAGGCCCTGCTGTACTGCGTGGCCCTGCACCGTTTCCTGCGCTGGCGCCAGCCCGGTT
>JBPBQU010000146.1:0-2092 GCA_050955085.1 Janthinobacterium lividum
CGCGGGTCCGACGTCCCCGGCGCCAGGTCCAGGCGCCCGAAACACAGGCGGTTCTCCACCGACCACAACTGGGCGAGACGGTCCTCGTAGAGGGTCGCGAAGGCGTCGCGCTCGAAGCGGCTCTGGTGGGTGCCGGTGGCCTTGGTGCGGCGGACGTCGGCGAGCTGGTCGGCGGTCTGAGCGCGGAGCAGATCCAGGCGCGCGTAGAGGGTGGCGACGTGGGTGTCCTCGTGGGTCACCTCTCCCTGCGCGTGCGATCGACCCTCCGCACGGGTGTCGGAGGTCAGTTCGTGCTCGGCGGACTGGCTCACTCGGTCGGCTTTCCTCGTGCGTGGTGCGCCGTCGGGAAACGGCACCGAACGAGAGTAGTCACGCACTGCGGTGCCGTGTGCGGACGGTGCCCGTCAACGCGCCTGCACCGTGGGAGGTCGGGGTCGGATCCCCGGGCACTCAGGACAGGGGCCGTTCGTTGATCTAGCGTTGGGGCACTGCTCGTAGGACGCAGTCATCAGCGCTGTGTCTCACTACGGGTCCCACCCCCGGGCACTGCACGAGGGACCGGCCGCCAGGCCGGCCCTTCCCACTGTTCGGAGGAGGATCCATGACGGAAGTGCCCACGGAAGTACCCACGGAAGTACCCACGCACGAGCCCACTCGGGCCCGGCGCAGTACCCCCTACGCGATGTTGACCGCGGACGTGCAGTCCGCGGGCCTGATGGCCCGCCGCACCGGCCACTACTGGCGACGGATCGCCGCGACGAGCGTGGCTTTCCTGGCCGTGCTCGCCGGCGCCTACCTGCTGCGTGACTCCTGGCTCGTCCTGCTCGTGGCGGCGCCGCTCGCGCTGGTCTTGACGCAGTTCGCCTTCCTCGGTCACGACGGCGCACACCGCCAGATCTTCGCCTCGCACCGCGGCAACGAGTGGGCGGCACGCATCTTCGCCGCGTTGCTCACGGGCCTCAGCTACGGGTGGTGGATGGGTAAGCACAACAAGCACCACCAGGCACCCAACAAGCGCGGGACGGACACCGACATCGAGTCCGAGGTGGTCTCGTTCCACCCCGACGCCGCCGCGGGCAGGCAGGGCCTGCTGCGCTGGGCGACGACGAAGCAGGGGTACTGGTTCTTCCCGTTGCTGTTGCTCGCGGGTCTGAACCTGCACGCCGATTCGACCCGCTCGCTGATCTCGGGACGCGGCACGAAGAAGCGGTGGGTCGACTCCTTGCTCATCGTCGTGCACTGGGCCGCCTACGCGGCCTTCCTCGTCCTGGTGCTGGGCCCCGGTCGTGGGGCCGCCTTCTTCGGGGTGCACATGGCCGCCTTCGGCCTGTCCATGGGTGGTGCCTTCGCGCCCAACCACGTCGGGATGCCGATCGTGGCCCGGGAGACGAAGGTCGACTTCATCCGTCGTCAGGTCCTCATGTCCCGCAACATCTCCGGTGGTTGGTTCGTGGATCTGTTCATGGGTGGGTTGAACTTCCAGGTCGAGCACCACCTCTTCCCGAGCATGCCGCGTCCCAACCTGCGCCGCGCGCAGCCGTTCGTGCGCCGCTTCTGCGCCGAACACGGGATCGAGTACACCGAGACGTCGCTGGCGGGGTCCTACAAGGCGATCGTGAGCTACCTCAACGAGGTGGGCCTCGCCGCGCGTGACCCCTTCCGCTGCCCCCTCGTCTCGAACCTGCGCGCCAATTGATGTCGATTCTGCTCGCTGGTCCTGTCGGACCGGGAGGCGTGCTAGGTTTCTCCTAGTCGCAGTTTCTCGACGTGCTTTTGGCGCCCCGGGGATCTTCTCGAGGGTACGCACGCTTTCCATTCAGGTCAGCCCCTCGGCGGCAAGCTCCACGCGGAGCGATCACCCGAGGAGGCCTCATGGCTCAGGGAACTGTCAAATGGTTCAACGGCGAAAAGGGCTTCGGCTTCATCGCCCCCAACGACGGTGGCCCGGACGTCTTCGTCCACTACTCCGAGATCGCCGGCAACGGCTTCCGGAGCCTCGACGAGAACGACCAGGTCGAGTTCGAGATCACGCAGGGCGCCAAGGGGCCGCAGGCCTCGCAGGTCACCCGCCTCTGATCAAGGCTCACGCCTT
>JBPBQU010000147.1:0-2090 GCA_050955085.1 Janthinobacterium lividum
AACAGCGGTGGATCCAGGCTGAACCCGACGGGTCGGATGGCGACCCCGGAGGAGATCGCCGCCCCGGTCGTGTTCCTCTCCAGTGCGGTGGCAAGTTTCATCACGGGCACCAACCTCGTCGTGGACGGAGCGCTCACCCGCGGGGTGCAGCTCTGAGCCGCCCCGCAGCCTCACCCGACCTCCTCTCAAGACCCGTTCTTCCACGACCGATGCGAAGAGGAGGGTTTCCGGGAAACGTGGGGGTGATCGGCGTGGAGCAGGACGTGGTCGCATCCGTCGACGCCCTCGTACAGCTGTACGCGGCACTCGCCGATCTCGAGGACCTGGTCAGGTCGGACCCGGATCGTGCTGCTCTGCGCGCCCTCGACCTACAGGATCGCGCTGCGGAACTGGGGGACACCCCAGCCGTTGCGAACGCCATCATCGCCCACGCCGAGGCGGTGCAGCGCGGTGGCGATTCCGCGATGGCGGCGGTGCTGATCAAGCAGGCTAAGGACGTCGGCGGACAGCTGTCCAGCGAGCTGCGCGTACGGGCCAGTCTGATCCTCGCGCGGGTCTTCACCGACCTCGGGGACCGGTCGACGGCACTCGAACATGCCCTGGACGCCGTCGCGGCGTTCGACGAGGGGGTACCCCGCCGGCTGCGGACCCGGATCCTGCTCGTGGTCGCCGACCTGTTGGACGACCTGGGCGATCGGGACGACTCCCGCATCTGGTACTCCCGCGCCGAGGAGCTGGCGCTGGGGGACGGGCAGATGCACATGATGGTTGCCAACAACCGGGCGTACTGCGAGCTGGCGGAGGGTGACGTCGAGAGCGCCGGGCGGGAGTTGCACATGCTGCAGGAGCTCAGCAAGCGCTACCAGCGCCCCCTCGATGCCAGCGCGCTCGACACGATGGCGCGCATCCACCTGCTGCGGGGCGCACCGGGGCAGGCGGTCGAGGTCGCCCGCTCCGCGGTGCGAACGGTCGAGGAGATGGACTCCAGGAACGCCGGCGACCTGCCGGGGTGCCTGCTCACGCTGGCCGTCGCGCTCCGTGCCGACGGTGAGCCCGAGTCGGCGCGACAGACATTGCAGCAGGCCCGCGACGCATGCGGTCTGCAAGGGTGTGAGGCTGTCCGCACCGACATCCTCCAGGAAGAGGCGGAGGTCTTCGCCGCCCTCGGTGACTTCGAGTCGGCGTTCAGCACGCACAAGGCGTTCTACGCGGCCGACCAGGAGATGCTCTCGATCCGACGTGAGGCGCAGGTACGCGCACGGCAGGCGATGGTGGAGACCGACATGGCCCGCGAGGAGGCCGCGCACTACCGCGAGCAGGCCCGTCGGGATCCGCTGACGGGGCTGGGGAACCGGTTGTTCGTGGACGAACGGATGCCGGCGGTGCTGGCCGAGGGGGTTTCGGCCGGTGAGTGCGTCAGTGCGGTGCTGCTCGACCTCGATCACTTCAAGTCGGTGAACGACACCTTCTCGCACGCGGCCGGTGATCGGGTGTTGCAGATCCTGGCCTCGATCCTGCAGACCGCGGTGGCGGATCTCTCGGCAGTGGGGTCGTTCGCGGCGCGTCTGGGTGGGGAGGAGTTCCTTCTCCTGCTGATCACGCCGGACGCTGCGGGGGCGGTCGTGGTGGCGGAGTACGTTCGGGCCGCCCTGGAGGGCCACGACTGGTCGGATACGACCCCGGGGCGCACGATCACGTCGAGCGCGGGGGTGGCGATCGCGTCGGGGGACAGCACCAAGACGTCGTTGCTCTCCCGCGCCGACGTGCAGCTCTATGCGGCGAAAGCCGCCGGCCGCAACCGGGTGTGTGTCGACCCGGTGTTCACAACCCCCGGTAGGTGAGGACCGCGGCCACCCACCGCGCGGTGGTCGTCGCCGGCCCCGACCGCAGGCGCAGCTCGCCCGTGGGTTGGCGCTCACGGGGCAGGCCCTGCTGGAAGTGTTCGTCCGATGTGGTTCGGTCGGGTGCGCGACGCTGTTCGTCGTCGGGGTGGGTGTCCTCCTCGTGCCGGGCGCTCTGGCGGCGGTGCGCGGCGGCGCCCGCCGGTAGCGTGACCTGGCCCGGCGCTGGTCCGGTGTCGGGGTCGTCGA
>JBPBQU010000148.1:0-2033 GCA_050955085.1 Janthinobacterium lividum
TGGCGCCGCCGCCACCGCTGGGTCTGCGCGGTGCTGTTCGTGCACGTCCTCCTGGTTCCCGTTTACGGGTTGCTCTGGCATCTGTCGGTGGTGGACGCGCTGGGTTTCGGTGCGACGCTGCTGGTGTTCCTGGCTGCGGCGCAGTTCGACGATCTGCGGTGCTACCTCGCCGACGACCCGACGCTGCCCGCATGGGCCCCGCAGTGGATGCGGTCGTGCGCCGCGGCACTCGGCCTCGTGGTCGCCTCGGGTGAGATCGTGCAGATCTCCGACGGTTGGACCGAGGCGCACTTCCACTTCTTCGTCATGGTTCCCGTCGTCGCGGTCTACGAGGCGTGGGCACCGTTCGCGCTGGCCGCCGGGTACGTGCTCTTCCAGCACGGGATCGTCGGGACACTGTTCCCCACGATCGTCTTCCACGCGGGGATGGCGCACACCCACCCTTGGTTGTTCGCGCTGGTGCACGCCGGGTTGTTCGCCGCGACGTGCGTCGCTTCACTGTCGCTGTGGCGCCTCGCCGAGGCTTCGCGCGTGCGGCAGGAGAACCTGCTGGAGCAGATGCAGCACCGCGCACTGCACGACCTGCTGACCGGTCTGCCCAACCGCGCGTCCCTGCACGCCATGCTGGAGGACGAACTGAACCGCCACCCTGACGTCGACGTCGCGGTGCTGATGATCGACCTCGACAGGTTCAAGGAGGTCAACGACACCCTGGGCCATGCGTGCGGTGATGATCTTCTGCGGCAGGTGTCGGTCCGTCTCTCGGGTGCCGTCCGCGACGGTGACCTGCTGGCGCGTCTGGGCGGGGATGAGTTCGCCGTCGTCCTGCCGGGTAGTTCCGCCCGCGACGCCCGCGTCGTGGCCGAGCGGTTGCGCCAGTCCCTGGCAGGGGAACTCGTGGTGGCGGACGTGGCCGTCGACGTGGACGCCAGCATCGGGATAGCGTCCCGCTCGCTCCTCCTCGACGACGAACAGGCGACCCGGCCGGGCCTGGACCACGTGACTAACCAGGAGATCGAGGCGTTGCTGCGCCAGGCCGACATCGCCATGTACGCGGCCAAGGAACGCGGGATCGGGATCGCGCTCTACGACCCGCGCGACGACGCCAACTCCGCCCAACGGTTGAGCACGTTGTCCGACCTGCGAGCGGCGCTGTTCGTGGACGACGAATTGTTCCTGCACTACCTCACGAAGGTCGACGTCACCACGGGGCGGATCGAGGGCATCGAGGCGCTGCTGCGCTGGCGTCACCCCCGTCGCGGCTTGTTGCTGCCGGCCGCTTTCGTGCCGCTGGTCGAGAACACCGCCCTCGCCGAACCGTTGACCAACCGCGTGCTGAGCATGGCGCTGCACCAGGTCGGAGTCTGGAACTCACTCGGACACCGCGTGGAGGTGTCGGTGAACGTGCCGGCGCGCTGCCTTCGTCCGCACTTCGTGGAGAACGTCCTCCACCACCTCACAGCCGCGGACGTCCCAACCCATCAATTGCGCCTAGAGATCACCGAATCCGCCCTCCTGACCGACCCACACACTGTCGCGGAGGTCCTCATACGACTGCGTCAGGCGGGGATCCACCTCTCCGTCGACGACTTCGGAACGGGTTCGTCCTCGCTCACGACACTGCGGTCCCTACCCGTGGACGAATTGAAGATCGACCGCAGCTTCGTGTCGGGGCTCGCCTCCGACGACCCACTGGCCCGGCGTGCCGACGAGGTACTCGTCCGCTCCCTGGTGCAGATCGCCCACGGCCTCTCGCTGCGCATCGTCGCCGAGGGTGTCGAGACCGCGGAGATCGCCCGGGCCGTTGCGAACGCCGGATGTGACCTGGCGCAGGGTTTCCACTACTCCCCTCCCGCCTCGGCCGCCGACGTGACCTCGGTGCTGCTCGCGGCCCGGACGGCCCGCGCCTGAGTCACGACTCCCCAGCGGCGGTGAAGGTCATCATCGGGGTGTGAGCCCGGGGAAACGGTCGATTGTCGATCGCGTGACCCCCCTCGACCGCACCACGATCGCGTCCTACCCCGAGGGGTACG
>JBPBQU010000149.1:0-2014 GCA_050955085.1 Janthinobacterium lividum
CGTCGACGGGGACGCGTTCCCGCCTCCCCCTGCCTCCTACCTCCAGCCACCGTTGGCGCCACAGCCGTTCCCCGAGCAGCCCCCTCTCCAGCAGCCCCCCTTCCATCAGCCCCCTTTCCAGCAGCCCTGGCTGCAGCCAGCTGCCCGGCCACGGGGGCGCTCCGCCCGTTGGTTGGGGGTCGCTTCGGCTGTTCTCGTGCTGGGCCTCGGCGGTGGCTTCGTCGGCGGACTCCTGCAGGACCGGGTCGGTGGTGCGGGGACCTACCCCGACGTGAGCATCCCCGCCCCCCGGCCGGGGACCACGCAGCGTCCCGCAGGAAGCGTCGCCGGTATCGCGGCCGCCGCCCTCCCGAGCGTCGTCGCGCTGCAGGTCGAGAGCTCCGAAGGCAGTGGGACGGGGTCGGGTTTCGTACTCGAGGCCGCCGCCCCGGGTGGTGGGTCGTTCGTGCTCACCAACAACCACGTCGTGAGCGGGGCCGTAAACGGCGGTGTGACCGTCGTCTTCCAGGACGGTCAGCAGGTCACCGGCGAGGTCGTGGGGGCTGACGTCTCCTACGACATCGCCGTCGTAAAGGTCCCCCGCACGGACGTCGTGGCGCTGCGGATGGGGGATTCCGCCGCAGTCGTCGTGGGCGATCCCGTGGTCGCCGTGGGTGCGCCGCTGGGACTGCAGGGCACTGTGACCGAAGGCATCGTCTCCGCGCTCAACCGGCCGGTGTCGGCCGGGGTCAGTGACAGCGAGGCGTCCTACATCCAGGCCATCCAGACCGACGCGGCCATCAACCCGGGTAATTCGGGTGGGCCGTTGCTCGACAGCGCGGGCGAGGTCGTCGGCATCAACTCCGCCATCGCCGCACTACCAGGTTCGACCGACACCGGCGGCAGCATCGGCCTGGGCTTCTCGATCCCCTCGGAGCAGGCCCGTCGAACGGCGGAGCAGCTCATCCGGACAGGGCGCGCTGTGCACCCCGTCATCCGCGTCTCGCTGGACAACAGCTACCGCGGCGAAGGCGTCCGCATCCTCGACGAACCGGATGCCGTGCAGGCGGGTGGTCCGGGCGATCGGGCGGGGCTGCAACCGGGTGACGTCCTGCTCGCGATCGACGGTCGTCCGGTGGTCGAACCGGCAGAACTCATCGTCGACATCCGTGCCCGGGAACCCGGTGACACCGTGACCCTGAGCCTGCGTCGGGGGAACCAGACCAGCGAGGTGCCCGTCACCCTCGAATCCGACGGTTAGGATCGCCTTGTGTTCGGCATCAACGGGGGCGAGTTCCTCGTCCTCCTCGTCGTGGCCCTGGTCATCCTCGGACCCGAGCGACTGCCCCACTACGCCGAGCAACTGGCGTCGCTGGTCAAGTCCACCCGTCGGTTCGCCAAGGGTGCGCAGGCGCAGATGCGCGAGGAGCTCGGGCCGGAATTCGACGACATCGACTGGCAGAAGCTCGACCCGCGCCAGTACGACCCCCGCCGCATCGTGCGCGACGCGTTGACGGAGGCCTGGGACGACGGCGACGACGATCCCAAGCCGGCCTCGAAGGCCGTCACGGGGACGACCGGCGTCGACCTGGGCAAAAAGTCCGCCGACCCCGCCCCGGCGCCGTCGGCCGTGGCCTACGACGAGGACGCGACCTGAGTCGCTTCCTCGGGCGGCCCTAGGTCACGCGACACCGCATCAGGCCGACGTCATCTCACGCATGTCACTTCCTGCATGTCACTTCACGAGATCTCACATCACGCGACGCTGACGCCCAACCGGCGACCCGCGAGTCCGCGCGGCCGCTGGGCCAGCTGATGGGCAAGTTCTCGCAGTGCGATCGAGGCGGGTGCGTCGGGGTGACTGAGGACGACCGGCATCCCGGCGTCGCCACCCTCGCGCAGGGTGACATCCATCGGTACCTGGGCCAGCAGGGGGACGTCGGTGCCCAACCGGGCGCTGAGCGCCTTCGCGACGCGCGCCCCACCGCCGGAGCCGAAGAGTTCCAGGCGCTGGCCCCCCGGTAGGTCGAGCCAG
>JBPBQU010000150.1:0-1990 GCA_050955085.1 Janthinobacterium lividum
ACGGCGAACAGGTGCCGTGCCCGGTCTTCCCCGGACAGCCAGGACCATTCCGCGCGGCTGCTCTCGTTGACGCGGGACACGATGCGCTGCACGGCGTCGGGTGGGGTGTCCTCGACGCTGAGCAGGACTTCGCCGGTGACGGGGGTGTGGACGTCGATGGCGGGCGCCGAACCGTCACTGCCGCTGGCGTGGAGGGTGCGGGGCAGGCCGGCCGCAGCGGCCTCCTCGAGCAGGTGGCCCCCACCCTTCGGGGTACTGCAGCCGGTGCCCTCCGGGGTGCAGCTGGTGCCCGGCGTGGTGTTGCGGCCGGTGTCGGGAGGGGTGCTCTCGACGCGCGGTGGGGCGCCCCGCGGGTCGAGGCCCGCGGGTGCATCCGGTAGCGGAGCGCTCACGAAGAGTGAGTCTACTGAGGCGAGCGTGGTCTGTGGGGGGCTTCCCGGATCGCCGCGTCCGGCTGGCAGGGTGGAGGCGTGCACTCCCACCTCCCCCAACCGTCTCTCAGCCCGGTCGCTGAACCGCCCAGCAGTGCGGGTGACGACCGGGAGTTCGCTTGGTACGCGGGCGATCACCACATCCACACGACCTTCTCGCGCGACGCCATGTACTCCGTCGACGACCAGGTGCGGCGCGCCCACGAGTGTGGTCTGGACTGGATGGTCATCACCGACCACGGCGGGCCCCAGCACGCGAAGCAGTCCGTGGCGCTGCAGACCCCGCTCATCGCCCACGCCCGGCGACGTCACCCTGTCCTGGTCTTCCAGGGCATGGAGTGGAACATCCCCGGTGCCGAGCACGCCACCTTCATCGCCCCCGCCCACGAGGACACCCCCGATCTGCTGCAGCGTTTCGAACGGCGTTTCGACGGTGAGATCCTCGCCGCGCAGCAGCACCCGGGTGGGCCGCGACTCATCGACGACTGGGTGCAGGGCGGTCCGGAGGCCGAGCAGCTCGGGCTCGACGCGCTGGCCTGGTTGGTCGAGGAGCTGGCGACGGGGACGGTGGGCGAGGCCCTCGTCCTCTCCAACCACCCGATGCGCACGGGCCGGGTGTCCCCCTCGAAGGTGCGCGGTTGGCGCGATGCCGCGCCGGGGGTGTTCATCGGCTGGGAGGGCGCACCGGGGCACCAGGCGGCCGCACTGCCCGCACCGTTGGGTCGCGGGCGCGGGCGGGGCCAGTACGACGAGTCACCCAATCGTTGGTCCTTCCCCGGTTACGACCGTGACCAGTACCGGACCTGGGGTGGTTTCGACGCCGCCACCGCCCGCATGGGCGGGTTGTGGGACTCCCTCCTCGCCGAGGGATTGCCGTGGTGGGTCACGGCGAACTCCGACAACCACTTCGACATCGGCGACACCCTGCGCATCGGGAACCCCGAGCGGTCGTTCTACGACGAGCACGGGTCGCGGGGGGAACCCGTCGACACCGGGGTCGTCCAGCACGGTTACGTCGACTTCGCCCCGGGGTTCTACTCCCGTACGTGCGTGGGTTCGACGTCGCGGGACTACCGCTCGGTGATGTCCGCGCTGCGGTCCGGACGGATCTTCGTGGTCCACGGCGGGTTGGTACGGGCCGTCGAGGGACGGGTGCGCCCGGAGGGCCACGGACCGGGGGTGACGTTCGGGGCGCGCACGTCCGTGCGTCGCGGCGGAGACGTCGAGATCGAACTGCTCATCGACCCGGCCACCGAACCCAACGGCGGTGGTGGGGTGCCGCGTTCGGCGCGCTGGGACGTCATCGTCGGAACCGTGACGGGTCGCGTCGCCGACGTGGACCGCGACCTGTTCGAGGCGCCCGGCACCAGGGTCGTGGAGAGTTTCGAGGTCTCCCCGCACGCGACCGGCCGCCAACGGTTCACCACCACCCTGCGCGGTGTCGCGGACCCGCTGTACGTGCGTTTCCGGGGCAGCGACGGGAACCATGCCGCAGCCGACGGGCACCCGCGTGTCGACCGGATCGGCGACTCCGATCCGTGGGACGACCTGTGGTGCTA
>JBPBQU010000151.1:0-1982 GCA_050955085.1 Janthinobacterium lividum
TCGCGTCACCCGGGACAACGATCCGACGGCGCATGCCGAGGTCCAGGCCATCCGCGCGGCGTGTCGCGACCTGGGAACGTTCTCGCTGGTGGGGTGCACGCTCTACTCCAGCTGCGAACCGTGCCCTATGTGCCTGGCGTCCGCATTGTGGGCGCGGGTGGACCGCGTGCTCTACGCGGCGGACCGGGACGACGCCGCCCGCGGTGGTTTCGACGACCGTGCCTTCTACGACCTGTTCGCGACCCCGCGCGAGACGTGGTCGGTACCGGTGGAGCAGTTACGGCACGAGAACTCCCCGGCGCCCTTCGACGCGTGGCTCGCCCGCGTCGAGCGCGTCCGGTATTGAACCGCCCCCAACGCATCGAACGGGCCGAATCGAACGGGGACTGAACCAGACCATGGACCTGCCGACCCTCGAAGCCATCCTCCCGGTGCACGACGACGAGGAGTTGCGGGCCGCCCTCACCGGTGACCTCACGACCTCGGTGCTTGCGGGTGGTACCTGGTTGTTCTCCGTACCGCAGCCACACCTGCGAACGCTCGTGGACGTCACGACGTTGGGGTGGGAACCGTTCACGGTGACCGAGCAGGGTCTGCGCATCTCCGCGACCTGCCCGATCAGTGCGCTGCTCGACCTGCCCGCCGTGCCCGGTTGGCGGGCGCAACCGTTGGTCAAGCAGTGTGTCCGCGCGCTGCTCGCCTCCTTCAAGGTGCGTTCGGTCGCGACCGTGGGGGGAAACATCTGCCTGTCGTTGCCGGCCGGTTCGATGACCTCACTGACCGCCGCGTTGGAGGGGGTGGTGGAACTCTGGGCCGGTGACGGTTGCGTCCGGAGGTTGCCGGTGGCGGAGTTCGTCACGGGGGACACGCGCAACGCCCTGGCGCCCGGGGAGGTCCTGCGCGCGATCGACGTGCCCGCCGCGGCGATGCGAGCCCGGACGGCGTTTCGCCGCACCTCGCTGTCCCGGCTGGGCCGGTCGGCCTCTCTCGTGATCGGCCGGTTCGACCCTGACGGGGGTTTCGTCCTGACGGTGACCGCGGCGACGTCGCGTCCCGTGCTCCTGCGTTACCCGGAACTCCCCGACCCGGCCGCCGCCGTGGTGGACGTGGCGGCCGCGGTGGACGCGGGCCCGGGGTGGTTCGACGACGTGCACGGTGCCCCGGACTGGCGGCGCGCCATGACCCTGCGCTCAGCGGCCGAGGTCACCGCTGAACTGGGAGGTGCCGCATGAAGGTCGTCGTGAACGGGACGGTGTCCGAGGTCGACCCTCGCCCCGGCCAATGCCTGCGCACGTTGCTGCGGGAGAACTCCCACGTCGAGGTCAAGAAGGGTTGTGACTCGGGGGACTGCGGAGCCTGCACGGTCCTCGTCGACGGCGACCCCGTGCACTCCTGCCTCTACCCGGCGCTGCGCGCGGTGGGACGGGAGGTGACGACCGTCGCCGGGTTGGGCACCCCCGACGACCTGCATCCTCTGCAGCAGCAGTTCGTCGACCACGCGGGGTTCCAGTGCGGGTTCTGCACCGCAGGCATGATCGTGACCGCATCCACGTTCGACGACGACCAGCGCGCGGAACTGGAGGAGCACCTCAAGGGGAATCTGTGCCGGTGCACCGGGTATCGCGCGATCCGCGACGCCGTCAACGGTGGCGTCGTGGCCGAACTGGCCGTCACTGGTGTCGTCGGGGCGCGGGTCGCCGCGCCCGCGGCGCGGCGCATCGTGACCGGTCGCGAACCCTTCACCCTCGACTACGCCGCAGACGAGGTCCCACCAGGGGTGCTGCACGTCGCGGTGCTGCGCAGCCCGCATACCCACGCGCGCATCACGGCCATCGACACCACCGCCGCGGAGCAGCTCGATGGGGTCCACCTCGTCCTCACGCATCGCAACGTCCCGACGACGTTGTATTCGACGGGGCGGCACGAGAACCGACTCGACGACCCGGACGACACGCTCGTTCTCGACCCGGTACTGCGCTACC
>JBPBQU010000152.1:0-1981 GCA_050955085.1 Janthinobacterium lividum
CTCGTGCTCGCCGCGGCAGCCGCGGCCGATCAGGCTCCGGACCGCACGAACGCGGAACGCTACGTGCGCGAGCAACGGAGTACAGCGACGCTGTTGGGTGCCGAACCGGATGATCTCCCGGTGAGTCTGGCTGAGGTGAGCGCTGACCTGGAACGCGTGCACGACGACGTGCAACGCAGCCCGAGCGATCGGTTCCCCACCGTTTCGCTCTGTGCCGACGGTGACCTCCGCGAGCCCGGCTGGGCAGCCGTTTCCCGCCTCGCCCCCTCTCTGGTCCCGTCCTGGGCCGCGCACCCGAGGGAGCCTCGGCTGCACTGCGCCGACCTGCGGGTCGGGCTACGCCGGTTGATGCTCCGTTACCCCGGTGGAGTCCTCAGTTCTCCACGGCGACGAACGCCATGACGGCATCGGCCATCAGCTGGACCGCGATGGCCGACAACAGCAGACCCGCGATCCGGGTCACGAGCATCACCCCGGAACCCCCCAGGACGTGGAGCACGATCGCGGCGAAGCGCATGGCCAGGTACAGCGTGATGTGCACGGCAACGACACCCAGCGTGATCGCCACGCGGTCGTCCCACCCGGATGACTGCTGCACGAAGACCATCGTGGCGACGATGGCGCCCGGCCCGGCCAGCAGCGGGGTACCGAGCGGGACGAGGGCGACGTTCACCCCGACGGTGCTCGTGGGTTCGTCGCCTTTACCGGTCAAGAGATCGAGTGCGATGAGCAGTAGCAACAGGCCACCGGCTGCCTGCAGCGCGGGCAGACTGATGTTGAGGTAGTCGAGGATCCGCTGGCCGAAGACGGCGAAGACGACGATGACCCCGAAGGCGACGAACACCGCCTGACGGGCCGCGCGGATTCGTTCGAGCGCAGTGAAACGGGACGTGAGCCCCAGGAAGATGGGGACGGTCCCGAGCGGGTCCATGATGACGAAGAGGGTGACGAACGTCGTCCCGAAGAGTTCCCAGTTCACCGCCCGGGCGCTCCCGCGTAGGGGGGCATGCGGGGACGGGGCACCACCAGCGCCTCCAGCGCCTCGAGCACCTCGGGGTCGGTCGTGTTCTCACCCAGCCTGTTCTTCTTGCCGCTGCCGTGGTAATCGCTGGAGCCGGTCACGAGCAACCCGAGGGCCCTCGCCAGGTCGCGCAGGTGGGCCCGCTCGGTGTCGGAGTGGTCGCGGTGGTCCACCTCGAGGCCCGCGAGGCCAGCCGCCACCATGGCCTCGATGTCGGCGTCGTCGATGCAGCTGCCACGCTTCGAGGCGGCCGGGTGCGCGATGACCGGCACCCCGCCCGCGGCTCGCACCCGTTCCACGGCCTCCACGGGGTCGGGAGCGGCCTGCGGGACGAAGTATGGACTGCGCCCGGAGAGCAGCGTGGCGAACGCCTCGTCGCGGTCCGCCACGATCCCCGCGGCGACCAGCGCGTCGGCGATGTGCGGGCGTCCGATGGTCGCGTCACCGTGGACGTGAACCAGGACGTCCTCCCAGCTCAGCCCCGTGACGGGGGTGAGACGATCCACCATTCGCCGTGCCCGCGCCTGTCGTGACGTCCGCGACCCTGCCAGCAACTCCCCCAGGGCCGTGTCGCCCGGGTCGTGACGGTAGGACAGAAGGTGGACGGAGACTCCCCGGAGCAGACAGCTGATCTCCACTCCGGGGACGACACGAACTCCGAGGCGGTCGCCGACGGCCAACGCCTCGACCCAGCCGGAGCTGGTGTCGTGGTCGGTGAGGGCGACGACGTCGAGACCCACCTGCGCGGCGGAGGCGATGACCTCACCGGGGAGCTGGGTGCCGTCGGACGCCGTGGAGTGCGTGTGCAGGTCGATGCGCACCCGAGGAGCTTACGGCCGTCCACCCGTTGCCGTGGTGTACGGCGCGGCGGGTCGGCAGCGGAACGACCTGGGTGCGCCCGACAGGGACCACGACATCGTCCGACGCGGGACATCGTCCGACGCGAGACATCGTCCGACG
>JBPBQU010000153.1:0-1968 GCA_050955085.1 Janthinobacterium lividum
TTCGACGCCCTCACCGACCCCACCTCTTCCCTGCGGGTACGCAGCGAGGAGGCCCTCGTCGACCTGGGCCGGCGTCTCGTCGACGACGACGCCTTCGCGACACGGGTCGAGGGTTACGTCAGTGACGCGGCCGGGCACGTGGTCCGCCGCTTCGCCCCGGAACTCGCGACGGTCATCTCCGAGACCGTGGCCCGGTGGGACGGTGCGGACGCGGCCAACCGCATCGAGTTGTTCGTCGGGCGTGACCTGCAGTTCATCCGCATCAACGGAACTGTCGTCGGCGGGCTGGTGGGCGTCCTCATCCACGCCCTGACCCTGCTGGTCACCTGACCCTCACGGCGAGCGACCCACCGGGGCCGACGGTAACCTGCTGTCAGTGACAGCCGCTGCAGGACCAGACGACGGAGTGGGCTCGGGGTACGTGAATCCCACGGGTTCCTACGAACGCGACCAGCGCTACCTCTCCACCCGCATCACCGCGGACGGACGCGACGGTTTCCGGGTCGAAGCGGGGCGTTATCGACTGGTGGTGTCCCGAGCCTGCCCGTGGGCGAACCGGGCCAGCATCGTGCGCCGCCTGCTGGGCCTCGAACCCGCGCTGTCCCTGGCGATCTGCGGACCGACCCACGACGACCGCAGCTGGACCTTCGACCTCGACCCGGGGGGCCGCGACCCGGTACTGGGGATCGAGCGGTTGCAGGAGGCTTTCTTCGCCCGTGATCCGGACTACCCCCTCGGTATCACCGTCCCGGCCATCGTGGACGTGACCACCGGGGCGGTGGTCACCAACGACTTCGCCCAGATCACCCTCGACCTCTCGACGCAGTGGCGGGAGTTGCACCGCCCGGGGGCACCGGACCTCTATCCGGAGGCGCTGCGCGCGGAGATCGACGAGGTCAACGCGGTCGTGTTCCGCGACGTCAACAACGGCGTCTACCGCGCGGGTTTCGCGGGCACCCAGGCCGCCTACGAGCGGGCCTACCACCGCCTCTTCGACCGCCTCGACTGGTTGTCGGAGCGTCTCGCCGGGCAGCGTTACCTCGTCGGGGACACCATCACCGAAGCCGACGTGCGCTTGTTCACCACGCTCGCACGTTTCGATGCCGTCTACCACGGCCATTTCAAGTGCAACCGCTCGAAACTCACCGAGATGCCGGTGCTGGACGCCTATTTCCGCGACCTCTTCCAGACGCCCGGGTTCGGTGACACGACCGACCTCGAACACATCAAGGCGCACTACTACGTCGTGCACCGCGACATCAACCCGACCCAGGTGATTCCCCGGGGTCCGGACACGTCGCACTGGCTGAGCCCGCACGGGCGCGAATCCCTCGGCGGGCGACCCTTCGGGGACGGCACGCCGCCCGGCCCGCCGCTCCCGGCCGAGGTGGTCCCTGCCGGGCACGGAGCCGGCCCCGCCTGACCGGCGCGTCGAGCGCGCCGGGACCGCGGTGGCCGAACCGGGTGCGGGGTCAGGCGGGCGCGGGGTCAGGCGGGCGCGGGGTCAGGCGGGCGCGGGGTCAGGCGGGCGTGGGGTCAGGCGGGCGTCGTGGTGGAGATCGTCGCGGAACCCAGGACCCGGGTTCCCGCGTACAACGCGACGGTCTGCCCGGGAGCGACCCCCGTCAAGGGTGTGCGCAGCGACACCCGCAGCTGCTCACCCACGAGTTCGGCGACGGCCGGCACCGCTTCCCCGTGCGCGCGCACCTGGGCGTGCACCTCGACCGGCCCGACGGGTGCCGGCGCGCTCCACACCGCGTCCAGGGCGCAGAGCCCCCCGACGGCCAGGCGGTGCGCCGGACCGACCGTCACGGTGCGCCGCACGGGTTCGATGGAGAGGACGTAACGCGGACGGCCGTCACCGGCAGGCCGCCGCAACCCCAGACCCTTGCGCTGTCCGACAGTGAAACCGTAGGTGCCGGAATGGGTTCCGAGCACAGCGCCGGTCTCGTCGACGATCTCACCAGG
>JBPBQU010000154.1:0-1955 GCA_050955085.1 Janthinobacterium lividum
CGGGCCGGGCCCCGTCGGTCCCGCTGCAGCCCCCCTCCCGTCTTCCTCCCCGTCCTCGCACCCCTCCCCGGAGGAGCCCTCGTGAGTCCTCGAACAGAACCGACCGCCGGGGTCACCCGCCGCCGCCGCACCCGCGAGGCCGCAGATCGCGGCACGGACCGTACGGGCACCGAGTTCGAGGTGGAGGTCGGCACGATCGCGCACGGCGGACACTGCGTCGCGCGCCACGACGGCCGGGTCGTCTTCGTCCGCCACGCCCTGCCGGGTGAGCGGGTCCTCGTCCGGGTGACCGAGGGGTCGGACGGGTCGGCGTTCTGGCGCGCTGATGCCGTGCGCGTGCTGCAGGCCGACGCCGACCGCGTCGAAGCGGCCTGCCCGGTGGCCGGTCCCGGCCGCTGCGGTGGATGCGACTTCCAACACGTCACCCCGGCCCGGCAGCGGGCACTCAAGGCCGACGTCGTCGCCGAGCAGTTGCACCGCCTCGCGGGGTTGGACGTGGACGTCGTCGTGGAGGCCGTCCCCGAACCGATCACCGCCCGGACCAGCCGCCAGGTCGTCCGTCAGGTCGAGGGGGGGAGCGCGCCGGGCGCGGCCCCCGAGGGGTTGCGCTGGCGCACCCGCACCCAGTTCGCGGTCGACGCCGAGGGGCGTACGGGGTTGCGCAAGCACCGTTCGCACGACGTGATCCCGGTTGCGGACTGCCCGATCAGCACCGAAGAGGTCCTCGCCAGTGGCGTTCTCGACGCCCGCTTCGGCAACGTGGAGGCGGTGGAGGTCGCCACCGGTTCCGACGGCGCCCCACCTCTCGTCGTGATCACCCCCACCGCGGGCCGCAAAGCCAACCTCCCCCGGTTGCCCGACGCGTCCCTCGCGATCCGCACCCCGGACGGTGTCCACCGGGTCAGTGGACGTACCTGGGTGGGTGAGCGGATCCGGGTGCGGGGACGCGACTTCGCCTTCCGCGTCGGCGGCGCCGGGTTCTGGCAGGTCCACTCCGGGGCCGCGCCGGCGCTCGCCGAGGCGGTTCTCGAGGCGCTGCAACCCCAGCCCGGGGAGCGGGCGGTGGACCTCTACGCGGGCGCGGGGCTCTTCACCGCCGTCCTCGCCGACGCCGTGGGGGAGCGGGGCTCCGTCCTCGCGGTCGAGAGCGACGAGCGCGCGGTGCGTGACGCGCGTCGATCCCTGCACGGACAGGCTCAGGTGGAGTTGTGGGCGGGACGGGTCGAGGAGGCGCTCGAGGACCCCGATCTGCTCGACCCCGCCGTCGGGGGAGCCGTGGACGTCGTCGTCCTCGACCCGCCTCGCGCCGGCGCCGGGGCGGTGGCCGTGGCCGGTATCGCCGCGCTGGCCCCGCGTGTCGTCGCCTACGTCGCCTGCGACCCGGCTGCGCTGGCCCGCGACGTGGCGTTCTTCGCCGGGCACGGTTATGTCCTGGACGGCCTGCGGGCCTTCGATCTGTTCCCCATGACCCACCACGTGGAGTGCGTGGCACGCCTCGTGCCCCGACCCTGAGTGGGTGTCAGCGCCAACGCCCGATCATGAACGGTGCTCGACGCGCCCGGTCTCGAGGTCGATGGTCACGTCCACCCGGTCGTTCGCCGTGCCCGACGGCGTCGCCTGGCCTGCACCGGCGGGCGCGTCGATGGAGTCGAGTGCGCTGAGGACCGACTTCAGCAGACCGTGCGCCCCCTCACCCTCGGTGTGCTCCGTCGGGAGCGCCCAGAGGGGAGCGGCCTGGCGGGTGGAGTGCCGGGGTACGTAGCGCGGAGGGCGACGGGACAACAGTCCACGGGGGCTGGGCACGAGGGCTCCTCGGGTGGGCAGGGTGCAGGCAGCAGGTCGACAGGCAGTCCCCCAACAGTGCGGACCGATACGGGGGAGGGTCAAGGGGTCAGTAGTGCGTTCGGGTGGTGCGTGTTATCTTGACATCGAGATACATCCGCGTGCGACCTTGC
>JBPBQU010000155.1:0-1944 GCA_050955085.1 Janthinobacterium lividum
GCCCATGAGCTGGGTGCGCATCACGTCGAACACGGTGCGGCCGCGGCGCAGGGCGTCCAGGTCGAGCGGGGCGCGGGCGTACAGCTCGTCACTCCACGACAGGCACAGGTCACCCGCGAGGACCGCACCTGCGAGACCGTAACGCTCCGCGCTGCCGGACCATCCCGCCTGCGCGTGCAGCGCGGCGAACTTGCGGTGGGCGGCTGGTTGGCCGCGGCGGGTGTCGGAGTCGTCCATCACGTCGTCGTGCAAGAGGGCCGCAGCCTGGAACAGCTCGAGCGCAGCGGCCGCGGTGACGATGCCGTCCTCGTCCTCGTCGGGCACTCCGCCGTCGGCACCCCGAAATCCCCAGTAGCAGAATGCAGGACGTAACCGCTTGCCCCCCGAGAGCAGCGCCGAGACGACATCCAGCACGGGCGAGCAGTCCTCGCTCACCTCGCGCAGCACCTCGGCCTGGTGCTCGAGGAACTCGGTGAGCACGAGCTCCACCCGATCGCGCAGCTGCGTGTCGGAGGTTCCTCGTGCGCGCGCAGTGGCGGCAGGAGCCGTGGTGAGCGTCGAACGAGGCGGGGAGGCAGGCGGCACAGGGGCACTCTAAGCACGGCTGACGTCACCAGCGACCGGACCGCATCGGCGTTGCGGCAGGTCACCGGGAGATCACGTAGCGATGCGTCCTACGTTAGGCACGTGCCCGCCGTGATGGACCGCGAGACCTACCTCCAGCGCTGGTCGGCGCTGCACGGAGGTGCGCCTGCCCGCGGGATCGTGCGCGGATGGCTCTCGGGGGTCCATGCGCTGGCCCGACCGCTCGCCCGGGTGGGGGTCGCGCCCTGGGTTCTCACGCTGGCCGGCACCGCGCTGGTGGGTTTCGCCGCGGTCATCGCGGTCCCCGGCGGTCTGGGCGGTCTGGGCGGTACCGGTAGGCCCGGTGGTGCGGCTGCGGTCGCCGCGGGGGTCCTGCTCGCGGTCGGCGGGATCTTCGACAACCTCGACGGCGCCGTCGCGGTGCTGCGCTCGCGCACGAGTGCTCGAGGTGCGCTGCTGGACGCCGTCTGCGACCGGATCGGCGACGCCGGTTGCGCCCTGGTCCTCTGGGCCTGCGGGGCGCCGGCCTGGCTGGCCCTGCTCGCAGGGGGTATGGCGCAGCTGCAGGAATACCTCCGGGCCCGGGTGCAAGGTCTGGGCGTCTCCGACATCGGCGTGGTCAGCGTCGCGGAACGACCCGTGCGCATCGCGATCGCCTCGTCCACCACTGCCGCGAGCGCCATCGTGGGGTGGCTGGACTGGGCAACGCTCGGTGCGGGCGTGTGGGCGGCGCTCGCGGTGATCGGGTTCGGCCAGGTCGCGGTCGCGCTGGGCCGCCGACTCTGAGCCCACCGCCCCGCCGCAGTCCGCAGCGGGCCTGCGTCAGGCGGGTCCGACGAGGTCGGCGACGATCCGGGCGGACAATCCGACCAGCGGCAGTCCACCGCCCGGGTGTGCGGAGCCACCGACGAGGAACAGCCCCGGCACGGGTGAGCGGTTGGCCGGGCGCAGGAAAGCCGAACGGGCGCCGTTGCTCGAGGTGCCATAGATCGCCCCGCCGTCGCTGCCGGTTGCTCGTTCCAGGTCGGCGGGGGTGCGGACCTCGCTCCAATGCAACCGGTCACGCACGTCCAGCCCGCGCGAGGCCATCGTCGTGAGGACCCGGTCGCGGTAGGAGGCGACCAGTGCCGGATCTGTCCAGTCGGTCCCGCCGGGGGCACGACCGCCAGGGTCGTGCACCGGGGCGTTGACGAGGACGAACCATGCCTCGCTGTCCTCGTCCGGGCGCAGGGCCGGGTCGTCGGGTGCGCTGACGTAGACCGTCGGGTCGAGGACCGGCCGACCGGCCGCGAGGTCGGCGAACTCGGCGTCGTAGTCGTCGGGGAACAGCACGGTGTGGTGGCGCAGTCCGGGTGTTCG
>JBPBQU010000156.1:0-1926 GCA_050955085.1 Janthinobacterium lividum
ACGGTGGGCGCACACCGCGATCGGTGGTTTCGACGAAGAACTGTTGTGGGGTGAGGACAACGACTACGCGTTCCGCCTGTGGCTTCAGCTCGGGCTCACACCGGAATGGGTCGAGGAAGCGGTGGTTCACTACCGCTACCGAACCACCCTGCGCGACCTACGGTCCCAGGCCAACCACTACAGCCAGGGCCTGGCCGCTCTGGTGCTGCGCTACGCCGACTACTGGCCGCAGCCACCTCGCCCACGCAGCGCACCGGAGCGGGCGGCGCGGGCGGCGCTTCGCCTGATGCTCGTCCGCAACCGCAGCGACCTCGCCGTCTGGAACTGGCACCTGGGCGCGGCCGAGGGGTACGCCTCCGGCTTGCGGATCGACGTGGCGAGCCGGCTCGAGAACTGACCACGGCAAGAAGTTCGGCGGTTAGCGCCGGACGGGTGAACCAGACGGGTGAAACTGCGCCGTCAGCAGCCGGATCGCACGCGGTGGGGGCGACGCAGAAGCCGCGGACGGCGCCATCGAGTCGCCGCCCCGGTGCTCGTCGCGAGAACCCGACGCGGCGCCGCGACGCCGTCGAGACCCACCCCGGATCTCGACCCCGTCGAGGCCGCACCCGGGGCTAGCTGTGGCCGTCGAAGAGGCTCGTCACCGAACCGTCGTCGAACACCTCGCGGATGGCGCGCGCGAGCAGCGGAGCGATCGAGAGAACGGTGAGCTGCGGGAACTGTTGCGACTCCGAGATCGGCAGCGTGTTGGTCACGACCAGCTCGGAGATCGGGGAGTTCTTGAGCCGGTCGACCGCCGGGCCGGAGAGCACCGCGTGGGTCGCGGTCGCGATGACGTCCGTCGCGCCGTTGGCCTTCAGCGCCTCGGCCGCCTGCACGATCGTGCCCGCGGTGTCGATGAGGTCGTCGACGAGCACACAGGTACGGCCCGCAACGTCACCGACCACCTCGTGAACCTTCACCTGGTTCGGGACCGAGGGGTCACGGCGTTTGTGGATGATCGCCAGCGGGGCGCCGAGGCGGTCCGACCAGAGGTCCGCGACGCGCACCCGACCGGCGTCGGGGGACACGATCGTGATGTTGGAGCGATCGACCCGCTTGCCGACGTAGTCGGCGAGGATCGGCAGTGCCCACAGGTGGTCGACGGGGCCGTCGAAGAACCCCTGGATCTGCGAGGTGTGCAGGTCGACCGACATGATCCGGTCCGCCCCGGCGGTCTTGAAGAGATCGGCGATGAGGCGCGCCGAGATGGGTTCACGACCACGGCCCTTCTTGTCCTGGCGGGCGTAGCCGTAGAACGGGGCGACCACGGTGATCCGCTTGGCGGAGGCACGCTTCAGCGCGTCGACCATGATCAGGTGTTCCATGATCCACTGGTTGACGTTCGTGGTGTGACTCTGGATCACGAAGGCGTCGCAACCGCGGACGCTCTCCTCGAACCGGACGTAGATCTCGGAGTTCGCGAAGTCGTAGGCGCTGGTGGGGACGAGCTCGGCACCGAGGGCGGCCGACACCGCCTCCGCGAGTTCCGGGTGCGCGCGCCCGGAGATGAGCACCATCCGCTTCTCGCCCGTGGTGGTGATGCCGGTCATGACTGGGTCTCCCTGCCGTCGGTGGTGCTGCGCTGATCTGGTGGAGTGGAGTGCTCGGAGCGGGCCGCGTCGGCCTTCGAGGCGGCCTCCGCGGCCGCGGTGCCGGGACGGTTCGCGAGCGTCCACCCGTGGAGGTTGCGCTGCGGGGCGACGTTGATCGCCAGCGCCCCGGGCGGGACGTCCTTGCGGATGACGGTGCCCGCCCCGGAGTACGCACCGTCCCCCACGGTGACCGGGGCCACGTACATGGTGTCGGAACCCATCCGTACATGGTTGCCGACGCTGGTGCGCGACTTCTTGACGCCGTCGTAGTTCACGAAGACCGACGCCGCCC
>JBPBQU010000157.1:0-1883 GCA_050955085.1 Janthinobacterium lividum
CGACGAGAACAGCCATCTCGCCGGGCGCTTCGAACCAGCCACCCAGGTGCTCACCCGCGGCCACGCGGTACTCCAGAACCTCCAGCCCCGCACCGGGGCGCATGAGCAGCGCCCGCCCGGCGGCGGCCCCCGGCGCGTCGGAGACCGGGATGAGGGCGGCGTCCACCCCCCGGGTGACGCTGACGCGTTCCGCGGCGGGCCCGGGCAGCAGATCACCGGGTTCGACGCCGAGGGCGGCCGCGATCCGGTAGACGGTGAGCATCGACGGGGTCGACAATCCCCGTTCGATGGTGGAGAGGAATGGTTGGCTGATGCCGGCCCGCGCGGCCAGGGTGCGCATCGAGAGGGTGGAACGCTCGCGCAGGGCGCGCACCGTGGCGCCGACGAGGGCTGCCAGTCGGGCGTCCTCGTCCTGGGGGGGCTGGTGCGCGGGCATCTCCGGATGATATCTCTGAGCTATCACTCGTGAGGAGGCCCCCATGGCCGAGCAGTTCACCGTCCCCGTCGTGGACATCACCCCCTACGTGCAGGGCGGCACCGAGGCCCAGCGCGCTGCCACTGCCGCCGCCCTCGACACCGCCTGTCGGACCGTCGGTTTCATCCAGATCGTCGGCCACGCCATCCCGGCCGGAGTCGTCGACGGGCTCACCGCCGCCGTCGACGACTTCTTCGCGCTGCCCCTGGAGGCGAAGGGGGCCTACCGATCGAGGGCGAACCGCGGTTACACCCCACCCAAGAGCGAATCCCTGAGCTTGAGTCTCGGCGTGGAATCCGCCACCCGGATGAACGATTTCTTCGAGGCGTTCAACGTCGGGGTGCCGGAGCAGGGGGAGAATCTCTGGCCGGTCGAGGCTGCGCACTTCCGTCCCGGGGTCGAGGCGTGGTTCGCCGAGGCGGGCCGCGTCGCGCGCGTGCTGACGCGGGTCTTCGCCGATGCGCTGGATCTCCCGCCCACGTTCTTCGACGAGTTCACCGACCACTCCCTCGACGTGTTGCGCATGAACAACTACGCGCTGCCGGCCGGTACGGACGTGACGCTGGACGGGGATCTCACCGGCATGGGGGAGCACACGGACTACGGGATCGTGACGGTGCTCTGGGCGGACCAGGTCAGGGGGCTGCAGGTGCTGGACGGCGACGGCGACTGGCACGACGTCGTCCCCGCCGACGGTGCCCTACTGGTGAACCTGGGCGACCTGATGGCGCGCTGGACGAACGAGCGGTGGATGTCCACGTTGCACCGCGTGAAACCCCCCGTTGTCGCCGGGACCATCGAGCGTCGTCGTTCCGCAGCTTTCTTCCACGACGGAAACCGAGACGCCGTGATCAGGGCGATTCCCAGCTGTGTCGCGCCAGGGGCAGAACCCCTCTACCCGCCCATCACGGTCGGAGAGCACATCAGTGCGAAACTGGCGGGTTCTCGGGCGGGAAAGGTGAACGCGACGGCCGAACGCGAGGCCGCCCGGGTACTGGCCGCCCGGAACTGAGCGCCAGACCCGTGATGGCGGACCGGGGAACCTCGTGAACTCAAGGTGCGGAGTTCGCGAGGCCGATGGTGCGGAAGTCGAGCGTGGGCCGGGACCTTGCGTTCCGGCCCACGCCTCGGCTTGCTGTCAGAAGGGCAGTTCGATGGTCGAGGCCACGGCCTTCGTCTCGAGGTAGGTCTCGAGTCCTTCGAGGCCACCCTGTCGGCCGTTCCCGCTCGCCTTGTACCCGCCGTAGGGCGAGTCGGCTCCGTAGAACACGCCGCCGTTGATACCGAAACTCCCGGTACGGATCGCCCGGACGATGGCCAGGGCCCGCTCGGGCGAGGAGGTGGACACGGCGCCCGACAGTCCGTAGACGCTGTCGTTCGCCAACCGGATCGCGTCCTCGTCGGTGTC
>JBPBQU010000158.1:0-1788 GCA_050955085.1 Janthinobacterium lividum
CCGTCTGGCCGGTGAGGGCCGGGATGCCCTCGCGTTGCTCCCCTACGGAGCGGCTGCGGGGCGGGTCGACGCCGAGCTTCGCCAGCGGGTGCTCTCCCGGGCTCGCGACCTGCCACTGCTGGTGGCCGTCGAGACCGCTGCGACCGAGGTCGGTGACGGTGACCGACTGCTGCTGCGCCCGAGTTCGGCGATCGCCCTGACGGGTGTCGGGGCCGGGGACCCGGCCCTGCTCGCGGCTCTCGCCCCAAGCCTGGCCGGGCTCGTCGCGGCCCCGCACCCGCTGGACCGCCTCCTCACCGAGCTCGGCGTCACCCGCCTCGGCCTGGCCGACGCCCTGGAGCTGCTGCCGGGGACCGGTGGGACGTCGCAGGCCCGCACGTTGTTCGCCGCGCTCGCCTCGTTCGCCACCGACCCGGTGGCCCGCGAGGCGATGACCGGGGTGCCCGTGCCCCTGCTCGACGGGCGGGTCGTCCACGGGCCCCGCGGCACCCTCGTCCTCGAAGGCCCCTCCGGCCTCGACCCCGAGGCGGCACAGTTACTGGCCCGGTTCGGACTGCGGCTGGTGGACCCCTACGCCGTCGACGGCCCGGGACGGGATCTGCTGGTGCGCCTCGGCGCCCGGGAGGGTGGGGCCTGGGCCCTGCTCACCGACCCGGCGATCGCGGCCGCCGTGGCCGCCTCCCCCGACGCCGAGGACCCGGACGCGCTCGCCGACGCCGTCCTGGGGATCGTCGACGTGTTCGCGAGCGCCGGTGAGCAGAGCGTCGAACGACTGGTCCGCGAGCTGCCCTTCCTCGCCGACCTCGCCTTGGCGGACACCGACGGTGACCTCGCTCCGGCGGGTGCGCTGGTGGTGCCGGGATCGCTCGCGAGCCGCGCGCTGGATCCGCACGAGGTGGCCGAGGTCGACCCGGACCTGTTGCGGGAGTGGGGAGCCATGACGTTGCGCGGGGTCGGTGTCCTCACCGGACCCGCTGTCCTGCGCCTGGCGGCGCTCGACCTCGCCGATGTGGGCGACGCGCAGGCCGACGGGATCGCCGACCTCGACGACTACGTCGACGAGGTATGGCCCGACCTCCTCGACGGCGACGCCGAGGAGACCGTCCTCGAGGAGGCCCTGGCCGTCCGCGACCTCGACCTGGTGGTGCGGGAGTGGCCCGACGTACTGGCGGCGCTCGCGAGCACCCCGTCGGGGCTCGCTGCGCTGGGTGAGCCGTGGGTCGTCGGAGCCCACCGTCGTCCCGGCCTCACCGCCTGGTGGTTGCGTCGCTCCGGGCCGCTGCCACCACTGAGTCGTGACCCGGCCGGTTCCGCGCCCGATTGGCTGCCGAGTGCCCCGGAATGGGCTCTCGCCCTGCCGGTGGCTGCGCGCGCGGGCCTCGGCGTGTTGCGTGATCTCGCGGACGCAGGCTCCGATGACGTCCTGCGGTTGCTGGCGGGGAGCACCGCGGCGGGCACGGTGTCGCCCGGCACGGTGTCGGCCGGGGATCTGTTGGCGCTCTGGGCTCTGCTGGCCCTGCACGCGGAGAACCTCCTCGCACCGGCAGAACCGCCACCCGCCCTGCTGGTGCTCGACGGCGCCGCGACCCGGGTGGCCTCCTCCGACGCCGTCCTGGTCCCCGACTCCCCAGCCTGGGCCCAGCGCGCCGACCTCGGTCCGGCCCTGCTGGTGCCCGCGTCCGCGGCTGCCGCGGTGGCCGACCTCCTCGACCTCGACCTCGCCTCGGATCGCGCCGACGGTGTCCCGTCCGCCGCGACAGGTGAGACGGTCGTGACACCGGGGGAACT
>JBPBQU010000159.1:0-1782 GCA_050955085.1 Janthinobacterium lividum
CTTCCCCCGCAGCATCGACCGCCGCATACACAGCCGGGTCCAGCACTGAGGAACCCACAGCACGCGCCCTACGCCAAGCCAGCACCTCCAAAGCATCCGCGCGCACGGCGGCGACGGCAGCCTCCCGCAGCGTGTCACGCCTGACCTGCGCCCGCTCTTGCACGTCGACCGCCCGGACAAGGGCGCAAAGGTCCGCCGAGACTTCACGGCCGAGCTCGCGACGGATGGTTTCGTTGTCCAGGGAGATGACGTGCCGGGCGGCGAAGTCTCGGGCTACTGCACGGGCCGCCGTGATGGGGTACAAACCGTTCAGATCGTTCTGGGTCATCGTTGGTGCAGTCATGGTCTGGTGCCTCTCGCGTCGAGGTGGGGGGACGGCGGAGGGTGGCCGGGGTAACCCCGACCACCCTCCGGTGGATCAGATGAGGCCGAGGGAGCGGGAGTATTCCTCGGCGGCCTTCGTGTCGCGTGCGGCCTTCTTGGCGGCCTTCGCGTTGAACTCGGCCAGGACGACGGTGGCGTCCAGGCCGTGCTTCGCGGCGATGGCTGCGGCGGCCCGGTCAGCGAACGCGAGCCAGGAGGAACCGTCCGGGTGGTTGCCGTAGAAGATCGCGGACGCAATACCGGCGATAGCCTTGTTGCGGGCTGCGATTTCCGTTTTGACGACGTACCCGCGCGTACCGTCTGATCCGTCCCGGAGTGGGGTCCCGTCCGGGTTGGTGATGGCCTTCGCGGCGGCCGCGACCTTCTTGGCTGCCAAGTCGGCGGCGCGGGCGGCCTTCTCTGCGCGGTCGACCTTCTCGGTGTCGGTGAACACGGTGCGGGGGGTGACGGGTGCGCCGGGGAAGCAGACGGTGCAAGCGTCCTGCCCGATTTGGGTGACGACCTCGGTGGCGTCGAGCCCGGAGAGGTCCGTGAGGTACGCGAACTGGGTGGTGGGGTAGCACGTCGAGCACGAGGTGTGTCCGTGGACGTGACCGGCACTGTTGGTGATAGCGAGGGGGTAGCGGGTCCAGCCGCCACGCCGGTTCCACTCGGCGAGGTAGGGGGCTTCGGCGGTGAATGCGTCGTGGACGCGCTCGTTCATCGCGTCGATGATCTGCGTGTTGGAAGGATCGTGGGCGATCATCTGGAGCAGAAGGTGATTTGCGCGGGCACTTTCGCCCATGAGGGGCGTCCATGCGGTGTCGATTTCGGCGGGGGTTGCGGTGGTGAGGTTCATGGTGTGCTCGCTTTCTGTGGTGGTGTTCGGTGTCTCACCTGTTGGGGTGATGACACAAGTGTCACACACTGACCGACGGCGGCGCAAGTCGAATAGTTGGGGACCGGATCTTGCCCCTACTCCCGCACCTCCCACTGCGTCCAAAACCCACACTTCCGGCACTGACGCTGCACATGCGTGACACTCATACGCTCCATCCACACAGCCCGAGCCTCATAACCAACCGGAGCAACCGGCCGCTCACACGAGGGGCTACACGGCGCAATGGGTTCCGACCTGGCCTCATCGAGGGTCGCTATCAACTCTGCGAACGTCATGCGAGCGTTGTCGAGGACGGCGGGTGCGGTCGCCTCAACGACATGCGTGGGGGCCGCGTGCAAGTCGTGAGCGACCCGGTCGTCTGTCCAGTCGGCCAGTCGACGCAAGCCGTCAGTGAAGTCGCGGGAGGCGCTCTCGTAGTCAGCCATTGGTGACCACGTCGGCGGTGCGCGGGATGAGCGTCCACACACCGGCCCGGATGATACCCGCCGCGATGCGGGTCCGGTTGGGGGATGCGACGG
>JBPBQU010000160.1:0-1781 GCA_050955085.1 Janthinobacterium lividum
GCGGGCCTACTCCACGGGCTTCGAGGGCGTCCTGCCCTTCGTCAAGCGCCGCCACGCCGAGACGGAGTCCGACCTCAGCAAGGAGCGCTACGAGGGGTACATGCGCGAGACGCCGTGCCCCGTCTGCCGGGGTGCGCGGCTGAAGCCCTCGTCGCTGGCCGTGAAGCTGGGGGATAGGTCCATCTCCGAGATCTGCGCGCTGCCGATCGACGAGTGCGCCCGCTTCCTCGACGCCCTGCAGCTGTCGGCGCGCGAGAAGAAGATCGCCGCGCAGGTCCTCAAGGAGATCCAGGCCCGCCTCGGCTTCCTGCTCGACGTCGGCCTGGACTACCTGTCCATGGACCGCCCTGCTGGGACCCTGTCCGGCGGCGAAGCGCAGCGCATCCGGCTGGCCACCCAGATCGGGTCGGGCCTCGTCGGCGTCCTGTACGTCCTGGACGAGCCCAGCATCGGCCTGCACCAGCGCGACAACCGCCGGCTGATCGACACCCTGACCCGGCTGCGCGACCTGGGCAACACCCTGATCGTCGTGGAGCACGACGAGGACACCGTGCGCGTGGCGGACTGGATCGTCGACTTCGGACCCGGTGCGGGCGAGCGCGGTGGCGAGGTCGTGCACTCGGGCGACCTCGAGGGGCTGCTGGCGAACCCGAGGTCGCTCACCGGGCAGTACCTGTCGGGGCAGCGCTCGATCGAGACGCCCGCGCAGCGGCGGCCGGTCGACCCGGCGCGCCAGCTGGTGGTCACCGGCGCGAAGGAGCACAACCTGCACGACGTGGACGCCGCGTTCCCGCTGGGCTGCCTCGTGGCCGTGACGGGCGTGTCCGGGTCCGGCAAGTCGACCCTGGTCAACGACATCCTCTACACGGTGCTGGCCAACAAGCTGAACGGCGCCCGGCGGGTGCCCGGCCGGCACAAGTCGGTCAAGGGCCTCGAGCACCTCGACAAGGTCGTCCACGTCGACCAGAGCCCGATCGGGCGGACCCCGCGGAGCAACCCGGCGACCTACACGGGGGTCTTCGACCACGTCCGCAAGCTGTTCGCGTCGGCCCCGGAGTCGAAGCTGCGCGGCTACCAGCCCGGGCGGTTCTCCTTCAACGTCAAGGGCGGTCGCTGCGAGGCGTGCTCGGGCGACGGCACGCTGAAGATAGAGATGAACTTCCTGCCGGACGTGTACGTGCCCTGCGAGGTCTGCCACGGGGCGCGGTACAACCGCGAGACCCTCGAGGTGCACTTCAAGGGCAAGACCATCGCCGAGGTCCTCGACATGCCCATCGAGGAGGCGGCCGACTTCTTCGCCGCGGTCCCCGCGATCTCCCGGTTCATGGCGACGCTGACGGAGGTCGGCCTCGGCTACGTCCGGCTGGGTCAGCCCGCGACCACCCTGTCCGGTGGGGAGGCGCAGCGCGTCAAGCTCGCCTCGGAGCTGCAGCGCCGCTCCAACGGCCGGACGATCTACGTGCTGGACGAGCCGACCACGGGCCTGCACTTCGAGGACATCCGCAAGCTGCTCGGCGTCGTGCAGGGACTGGTCGACAAGGGCAACAGCGTCCTCGTCATCGAGCACAACCTCGACGTCATCAAGACCGCCGACTGGGTCGTCGACATGGGCCCCGAGGGCGGCGGCGGCGGCGGCCGCGTCGTCGCGACCGGGACGCCGGAGGAGATCGCCGCCCACCCCGGCAGCTACACGGGGCAGTTCCTGGCGGAACTGCTGGGCACCGGGGCAGCGGGCCGCGGCAGCCGTCGACGAGCGCGCGCGAGCTGACGACGCCGGCGCC
>JBPBQU010000161.1:0-1718 GCA_050955085.1 Janthinobacterium lividum
GATCACCCCGAACTTCACCGTCGACGAGTTCCACGAGGTCGAGGCGGCGCTCAAGGCCGAACCCCGTGTCGTCGCGGCGCTCGCCGAGCGGGGGCTCACCGACCTCGACCTTGTCCTGCTCGACGTCTGGACCTACGGTTCGGCCGTCATGCCCGGGCAGTGGCGGGATCGCCGCCTCGGCTGGGTCGACATCTGGGCCCGCGCGAGCCCGACGGGCAATCCGTACGCGCACCCCGTCAACGGGTTGAAGTTCATCGTCGACATGAACACCTTCGAACTGCTCGAGATCGACGTGTCCGACACCATCGCGCCTCCTGCCCCCGTGATGGGTGAGTACGAACCCGATCTCGTGCCCGCCGATCTGCCGGGTCTCGCGCCACGCGAGGCGTTGCGGGCTTTGGACATCGTCCAGCCCGAGGGTCCCTCCTTCACCGTCGACGACGACGGGGAACTGCGGTGGCAGAACTGGTCGGTGCGCATCGGGTTCACCTACCGCGAGGGCCTCGTCCTGCATCAGCTCGCGTGGGACGACGGTCGTGAACGACGGGAGATCGCCTATCGGATGTCGTTCGCCGAGATGGTCGTCCCCTACCGTGATCCGAGTTTCGAGCACCGGCGACGCACCGCGTACGACATCGGCGAGTGGGGTCTGGGATACATGACGACCTCGTTGGAACTCGGGTGCGACTGCCTCGGGGAGATCCGTTACCTCGATGCCGTCCTCTCTGATTCGCTCGGGCAGCCGTATGCGATCCCGCAGGCCATCTGTCTGCACGAGGAGGACGACGCGATCCTCTGGAAACACGTCGACGAGGCCGCCGGGGCGCAGGTACGCCGTTCGAGGCGGATGGTGATCTCCTTCCATGCCACGGTCGCGAACTACGAGTACCTCGTCTACTGGCGCCTCTACCTCGACGGGACGATCGAGTGCGAGGTCCGGGCCACCGGCATCATGGTGACGACCCCGCTGCCCGAGGGGGCGCCGACCCCTGCGACGGGCACTCTCGTCGACCAGCGCACCTACGCACCGTTCCACCAGCATTTCCTCGTCGCCCGCCTCGATCTCGATGTCGACGGTCAGCGCCAGACCGTCTTCGAGGTCGACTCCGCCGCCGCGCCGATCGGCGCGGACAACCCGCACGGGCTCGCGGTCGTCACGACGGCGACCCCGGTGCGTTCGGAGCGCGAATCCGGCCGGGATGTCGACTGGCAGCGCCAGCGCAGTTGGAAGGTGTCGAGTACGCAGCGCCGCAACGGGTTGGGAACTCCCACGGCCTACAAGTTGGTGACTCCGGCGGCCATCCCGCATCTGTTCGACCCGCAGGCTCCGCAGTTCCTGCGTACCCCCGTCATCGGCCACGACGTGTGGGTCACGCGTCATCACGACGACGAGTTGTGGCCCGCCGGGGACCACCCGACGCAGAGCACCGAGGACCTCGGCATGACCCGGTGGGTGGCCGACGACGAACCTCTTGAGGACACCGACCTGGTGCTCTGGCACGTGTTCGGTATCCACCACATCACGCGTCCGGAGGACTGGCCCGTCATGCCCGTCGATACCGTCTCCTTCCAGCTCAAACCCTCGGGGTTCTTCGACCGCAACCCTGCTCTCGGCCTCGCCCCCTCGACCCGCTCACACTGCCACTGACCTCCTGGAGGGTTTCATGACCACGACCATCACCAACATCATCGGCGGTACGGCGGTGCCGGCGGTGGAC
>JBPBQU010000162.1:0-1709 GCA_050955085.1 Janthinobacterium lividum
CACCCCCCACCACCCGAACCCCCTGCGTGCCTCAGCCTTCCCGCTCGCCGCTCCGACGCGTGATCGCCGCCCTCGCCCTGGGCGGAGCACTCCTCACCGTGCCGACCGGCGCCCAGGCCGCTGTCACGGTGTGGACCCCCACGACGGTGTCCATCCCCGCGACGGTGTCCATGCCCGCGGCGGTGTCCATGCCCGCGGCGGTGACTGCTGCCCCCACCCCGGTACCCCTGCTGCAGGGCCGCGACGGGGCAGACCCGTTCCGCACCACCCCCAGCCCGGCCACCCGGCCGCGCCTCGCCGACACCACCACCCCCACCACGAGCGGGGCCGGTTCGTTCACCCTCGCGGGTTACGCAGCCCTCGTTCTCGTCTCCCTGCTTCTCACCGGGGTCGCGGTGACGACACTGGCCTGGATGCTGCACGCCTGGCGCACCCCGCAGCATCTGCAGTCGACGCGCTTCAGCCGCTCCCCCAGTGCGGACCGACTCCCGCGGTTCAGCCTGCTCGTCCCCGCCCGACACGAGGAGGACGTCCTCGGTGACACCCTCGACCGGTTGGCGGCCATCGACTACTACAACGTCGAGATCCTGGCGATCATCGGCCACGACGACCCGGGCACCGAGGCCGTCGCGCGGGCAGCCGCTGCGCGCCACCCCAACCGGGTGCGGGTGGTCGTCGACCACTCCGTGCCCAAGAACAAGCCCAAGGCACTGAACACCGCCCTCGCCGAGGTCGACGCCGACATCGTCGGCGTGATGGACGCCGAGGACGAGGTCCACCCGCACCTGCTGATCAACGTGGCCGCCCGCTTCGCCGAGACCCGCGCCGACGTCGTCCAGGGCGGGGTGCAGCTGATGAACCTGCACTCGAGCTGGTGGGCCCTGCGCAACGTGCTGGAGTACTACTTCTGGTTCCGCAGCCGGTTGCACTTCCACGCCGGGGCCCGGTTCATCCCACTCGGGGGCAACACCGTCTTCCTGCGCACCGAGCTGCTCCGCAGCCTCGACGGATGGGACTCGGAGTGCCTGGCCGAGGACTGCGAGCTCGGTGTGCGCCTCTCGGCCCGTGGGTATTCGGTCGTCGTCGCCTACGACCCGGAACTCGTGACCCGCGAGGAGACCCCGCCGACGTTGCGTTCTCTCGTGAAGCAGCGCACCCGCTGGTCCCAGGGTTTCCTGCAGGTCCTGCGCAAAGGGATCTGGCGGGAACTCCCGAGTCGTCGCCAGCGCTGGCTGGCCCGCTACACGTTGTCCATGCCGTTCCTGCAGGCGTTCACGGGACTTCTCATCCCCTTCTCGGTACTCATGGTGATCTTCGCGAAGGTCCCGACCTGGGTCACCCTGTTGAGTTTCGTCCCGCTGGTGCCGACCGTCGTCACGGTCGCCGTGGAGCTCGCGGGACTGGGTGAGTTCGGCCGGGCCTATTCCGTCAGGGTGCGTGCGCGAGACGTCGTCGGGTTGGTGCTCGGAACCTTCCCCTACCAGGTGATCCTCGCCGTCGCCGCCGTCCGTGCGGTCGTCCGCGAGACCCGGGGTGATTCCAGCTGGGAGAAGACCGAACACACCGGCGCACACCGCCCGGCGGCCCAGGAGATCGACGTCCGCTCCGCCGCCGTCGACCTGGTCACGGCGCGCACCGCACTCACCACCCCCGACCGCCAGAGCGCCTGAGAGGAATCCGTGGCCACCACGAACGTCCGCCTCACCCCG
>JBPBQU010000163.1:0-1677 GCA_050955085.1 Janthinobacterium lividum
TCGCCATCGCACCGGGATCGACGTCCCAGCCGTACTCCACACTGCCCGCGCGGATCATGTCGAACCCCTGGGCGTAGGCGACGACCTTGGAGGCGTACAACGCGGCGCGGACGTCGTCGATGAACGCGTCGGCGTCGGCGGCGTCGACGAAACCACCGCTGCCCTCGGCCCCGGCTGCGGGACCGGGCAGGACACCCTGCGCGGCCTTGCGCTGCTCAGCGTGACCGGACAACGCCCGGGCGAAAACGGCCTCGGCGATCCCCGAGACGGGGGTTCCGAGGTCGAGGGCGGTCTGCACCGTCCAGCGACCGGTGCCCTTCTGCTCCGCCTCGTCGAGGATGACGTCGATGAGGGCCCTGCCCTGCGCACCGGAGGGGTCCTCCTTGTCGAGCACCCGGGCCGTGATCTCGATGAGGAAGCTGTCGAGGTCACCCTCGTTCCAGGACCTGAAGACCTCCGCGAGCTGCTTCGGCGTACGCCCCAGACCGTGACGCAGCAGGTCGTAGGCCTCGGCGATAAGCTGCATGTCGGCGTACTCGATGCCGTTGTGCACCATCTTCACGAAGTGCCCCGCACCGTCGGCACCGACGTGGGTTGAACACGGTGTGCCGTCCACGGTGACGGCGATGTCGGCGAAGATCGGGCCCAGCTTGGCGTAGGCGTGCTCGGAACCGCCCGGCATGATCGAGGGACCCAGCAGGGCGCCTTCCTCACCACCGGAGACCCCGACCCCGGCGAAGTGGATGCCCTGCTCGCGCAGCGCCGCCTCACGACGGCGGGTGTCGGCGAAATGCGCGTTGCCGGCGTCGACGAGGATGTCGCCCTCGGAGAGCAGCGGGGCGATCTCGTCGATGACCGCGTCCGTGGGGCCACCCGCCTTGACCATGATGATGATCGTGCGGGGTGACTCCAGCGAGTCCACGAACTCCTGCGCGGTGGTCGCGGGGATGAACGTCCCCTCGTCGCCGAACTCCTCGACGAGCGCCTTCGTCTTCGAATCGCTGCGGTTGTGCACGGCGGTGACGTAACCGTGCCGGGCGATGTTGCGGGCCAGGTTGCGCCCCATGGTCGCCAGACCGGTCACACCGATCTGGGCCTGCTGCGTGGATTGTTCCTCGATGCTCACCTGGGAATCATGCAACGTGCGGGCGTGGACGCGAATCGGCACCCCCGCGCCGGGGAACCTCTCAGCCCTGCTTCTCCCGGGAGAGGTCGGCCCGGCGGGAGAGCCGCGCACGCCGGGCCTGCCGCATGCGGGGCAGGGTCTCTCGCATGCGGGGCAGGGTCTCTCGCATGCGGGGCACGAACACCCCCTCGCGCGCCATCAGCGCCCGGGTCTGACGCCGGCTGACCAGGATGCCCACGACCCCGATCGCCCACAGGGGCAGCTGCACCGCGAACGCCACCTTGAACGCACCGAGCGAGTAGGTGTCGGGGGTACCGGCACCCTGCAGGTCCAGCAGTACGCCGACCGCGAGCACGAAGAGGATCGTGGCCGTGAAGCCCATGACGTTGGTCATCCCCGTCGCACCGCCGAGGCGGTGGAACGGGTTGGAGGTGCGGGCGTAGTCGAAACCGATCATCGACCCCGGCACGCCCATGGCGACGACGACGACCAGGACGGCGAGCAGGCTCAGGGGCGCCGGCCCCGGCCAGAGCAGGACGGCGCTCCACACG
>JBPBQU010000164.1:0-1674 GCA_050955085.1 Janthinobacterium lividum
TTATTCGACGACGGCCGGGAGGTGATGTGAAGTACGAGGTCGAGCCCCGTGGCCGGTGCGGGTTCGGCAGCGGTCTTTGTCGAAGGCGGTGTCGCGGACGTAGTGCAGCCGGTTCTCCCCCGCCCAGTGCTGACGGACGATGCCGGCGAGGATGTCGTCTGGGAGTCGGCCGGGTGTGATGGACGTGATGACGTAGACGGTTCGATGCTGTCCTGGCCCGGTCGTTGGTGCAGTTTGCGGCGTCGTCTGATGATGCGCAGGATCTGCGCGGCGTGCGGGGAGCCCAGGAAGCCACCGGCAGCGGGGTCAACGGCAGTGATCATGACGCGGTGGATGCTCTCGACCGAGCTCCGGCCCATCGAAATGCGCAGACACGGAATCAGGGGTCACCCGATCGTGGCGACGGCAGCTTGTAGGAGTCGTCGAGCACTAGGGTCGCTGTCCGTGGACGTCCTCGTCATCGGTTCCGGTGCCCGCGAACATGCGCTGGTGCGCGCCCTCGTCGACGACCCGGCGGTCGAGCGGGTGATCGCCGCTCCGGGTAACGCGGGGATCGCGCTCGTCGTGCCGTGCGAGCCGGTGGAGGTCACCGACGGGGCGGCGGTTGCGGCGTTGGCGCAGCGTCTCGGCGTCGACCTCGTCGTCGTGGGTCCGGAGGCGCCGCTGGTGGCGGGGGTCGCCGACGCCGTGCGCGCCACCGGCATCGCGTGCTTCGGGCCCTCCGGGGAGGCGGCGCGCCTCGAGGGGTCGAAGGCCTTCGCGAAAGAGGTGATGGCCGCCGCGGCGGTCCCGACCGCGATGGCGCACCTGTGCACCACCGAGCAGGAGGTGGCGGACGCCCTCGACGCCTTCGGCGCCCCGTACGTCGTGAAGGACGACGGGTTGGCGGCCGGAAAGGGTGTCGTCGTGACCGACGACCGGGAGGCGGCGCTCGTCCACGCCCGGCTGTGCCTGGCCCACGGACCCGTCGTCGTGGAGGAGTTCCTCGACGGTCCCGAGGTCAGCGTCTTCTGCCTCACCGATGGCGAGTCCGTCGTGGCGCTCGCCCCCGCGCAGGACTTCAAACGTGCCCTCGACGGCGATCACGGGCCGAACACCGGGGGGATGGGTGCGTACTCCCCACTGCCCTGGGCGCCCCCGGACCTCGCGGAGCAGGTCGTGGACCGCATCGCCCAGCCGGTGATCGAGGAGATGGCGAAACGTGGAACCCCGTTCATCGGCGTCCTGTTTTGCGGTCTCGCGTTGACCTCGCGCGGGGTCCGGGTGATCGAGTTCAACGCGCGTTTCGGTGACCCGGAGACCCAGGTCGTCCTGGCGCGGTTGGTGACGCCGCTGGGAGGGCTGTTGATGGCTTGCGCCAGTGGAGGTCTATGGGACGAACCCGCATTGCGCTGGCGCGGTGAGTCTGCCGTGACCGTGGTCCTGGCTTCCCCGGGTTATCCCGAGTCCCCCCGGACGGGGGGGTTGCTGCGCGGTCTCGACGCCGCGGGGCAGGTCCGCGACACCGCCGTCCTGCACGCCGGCACCTCACCCGCATCCGACGGTTCCGGCATCGTGAGTTCCGGTGGCCGGGTCCTGTCCGTCGTCGGTACCGGGACGGACCTCACCCAGGCCCGGGCCAACGCCTACGAGGCCCTCGAACTCATCGACCTCGACGGCGGCTTGTTCCGTCGC
>JBPBQU010000165.1:0-1672 GCA_050955085.1 Janthinobacterium lividum
CTGGGCCCGGTGACCGCGCCACGAGCTAAGGCGCACCAGGACAGCAGGACCTCAACGGTTGAGCGTGCTGGGAGGATTCAACGCATGTCTGTGATGCTGTGGACCCCGGCGGAGGAGAACCAGCTCGCTCAGGAGCTCCGTGACGGCCTCACCGTCGAGGACATCGCCGACGCCCACTCCCGCACCGTAGGCGCGATCCTCGCCCGCGCAGCGAAGATGGTCCCCATCGACGTTGAGTCGAGCGGACGCGACGCACGGGTGGAGTGGCTGCGCGAAGAACTACTCGCTAACCCCGCCTACGACTGGAACGACGCTGTAAGCGCCGCCCGGACCCGACGGCGCGACACCGCGCGGGTACGCGCCCCACGCACCGGACGACACTGGAGCAAAGACGAGGACGCTCAGATCCTCGACACGCTCCGCCGCGGCGCGGCCCTCGACGACCTCGCGCTGCACCTGCAGCGCTCCCCCTACAACCTCTCCCGCCGCATCAAGGCACTCACCCGACCCGACCAAGACACCACCTCAACACCACCCGAAGGCGCGACTCCCGCGCCGACGCCGGTGACGACGAACGGTACTGACGCGCCGCCCGCTCACGGCCAGCCCTGGACACCGCAGGAGGTGGAACGCCTACTCGAGGAACTGCGCAGCGAAGCACCCATCTCCGAGATCGCCCGCACCCACAACCGCTCAGTGCGCGCCATCCACGGTCGCTGCGCGATCCTCCTCGGCCAACTCAGCGGCAAGCGGCACCCCCTGGAAGAACAGACCACCCACGCCCTACGCGAGCAGCTGCTCTCCCGAGCACCCGCCCCGGCTCAACACGCCCCACCCAGCACAGGCCCAGCCCCGACAAACTCAAGGCCGGCACCACCGCACCAGGAAGACGACAACTCCCGTCGCGCCGTCGCCCTGGTCGCCGACCTCCTCGGGGCGCAACCCATCCCTGCAGTGCAGCCGGCCCGCACCACCCAGGGGGGCAACCGTGCGTGACGACACGAAGGCGATCGAGCAGCAGATGCTCATGCAGCGACCGTGGGACGTAGCGGAGCCACAGTCCTGGTGGGACGTCACCGGTTTCTACCCCACTGGATTGGGAAGGTTCACGAACTGCCTCGCCTACGTTGTCACCGGGCACGTAGACCTCGGCGGGCACCTGCATCCCGTGTTCGCTCTCGTCGGCGGCCTCGCGGGACAGTATGTCGAGGCTGCCTGGATCACCCACGCACTTCCTCTCATGCTCGTTTATCGCGACGAGCCCCACACCGCCTATTACGAGGACGACCAGGATTTGATCGCACGGACCTGCACCGGTCAGGAGGGTGGGAGTCAGTGAACCCGGTACACCCACCCAACTGCCCCCCGCTGCCACGGTTACGGATATGCGCGCTGGCAACCTGGCACGCTCGCACCCTGTGATCACGTAACCGAACTACCTGAGACTGAACACGCGAACACCTTCGTACGAGTCACGTTGGACCCGGCCGACATCCGCTGAAGCTGACGCAGACGCCGCGTGAGTAGTAGCGCGCGGGGTCCGGGCGGCCCTGCGGGCCGGCTGTGTTTGTTGCCGACGTGCGAGGGGGTGACGCTGCGCGCCCCCTCGCGCTCCCCCCTGCCGGCGGCTCCTTCGTCGCCGTCGCGCACCCCGGGGGGTGCTGGTCCGCTC
>JBPBQU010000166.1:0-1645 GCA_050955085.1 Janthinobacterium lividum
TGCGCAGCGCGGCGACGGAGTGCTGCGTGGGTTTGGTCTTCAGTTCACCACTCGGCCCGATGTAGGGGACCAGCGAGACGTGGACGAAGAACACGTTGTCGCGTCCGAGGCGCTGACGCACCTGGCGGGCAGCCTCGAGGAAGGGCAGGGACTCGATGTCACCGACCGTGCCTCCGACCTCGGTGATGATGACGTCGATGTCGTCGCGGGCCTGGGCCCGCATCCGGTCGACGATCTCGTTGGTGATGTGCGGGATGACCTGGACGGTGTCGCCGAGGTACTCCCCGCGCCGCTCCTTGGCGATGACCGAGGAGTAGACCTGGCCGGTCGTCACATTGGCCGACGCATCGAAGCGCACGTCGAGGAACCGTTCGTAGTGACCGATGTCGAGATCGGTCTCGGCACCGTCGTCGGTCACGAACACCTCGCCGTGCTGGAACGGGTTCATCGTCCCGGGGTCGACGTTGAGGTAGGGGTCCAACTTCTGCATCGCCACCCGTAGGCCGCGCGCACGCAGTAGCCGACCGAGACTGGAAGCAGTCAGCCCTTTCCCGAGGGAACTGGCCACCCCCCCGGTCACGAAGACGTGCTGGGTGGGGGACTCGGGAGTGCTGCGGTTCGCCACGGACTTCGAGATTACCCGACGGCGGAGGCTCCCGGGTGCAGGCGGGCGCGCGCCGCGGCATGCTCGGCCACCACCTGGGCCAGTGCCTGCTCGGCGGTGGGCAGCTCACCGGATCGCGCCAGCGCGGCTCGCCCCGCTGCCATCCACCGTTCCGGGTCGCCGAGGAGGCTATCTACCGCCGCCGCGAGGGCCGGGGCGTCTCCCACGGGTACCAGCTCGGCACCCGCCCCGGTGACCTCGACCGTCCCGCCCGCGTCGGTGGCCACGATCGGGGTTCCGGCCCGCAGCGCTTCCTGGAGGAAGACGGGCTGGCCTTCCCAGACGCTGCTGCTGACCACCACGTCCGCGAGCGCCAGCAGGTCGGCCACGTCGGTGCGGGCCCCGAGCAATCGCACGGGCAACCCCTCGGTGTCGATCCGGCACTGCAAGGCAGCACGCAACGGCCCGTCCCCCGCGATCAGGACGCGGGTGGGCGTCCGAAGTCGCGCGACCGCGTCGAGAAGCACGTCCAGGCCCTTCTGCGGCGCGAGACGAGCCACCACCAGAACGATGCTCCCGGCCCCGAACTCGGCGCGCACCCGCGCCCCGTCCCCGATCGGGCGCTCCGGTGCGGGTACCAGGGCCCGATGGACGTGACGCGCGCCCGCGGCACGGGCTCGGGCCACCAGGTCACCGGAGACGGCCAGGACACCGTCCGCGGCCCGGCAGGCGGCGTCCTGGACGGCCCGTCCGAACCGCGCGCGCGCGGTGTCCCCCAGGACGGCGTTGTGCACCGTGAGCACGAGCGGTGGTCGCCGTGGCAACGAACGCACGGCGAGCGCAGCGACGACACCGGCCCGCACACCGTGCGCGTGCACGATCGCCCCCCGCGCCTGCGGGGCCCGAAGCCCGCGGCGCAGCGCCCCTGCCGCCCCGAGGTCACGCACGGGGTGCAGGGACGCCCCGATCTCGACGGGCCGCACCGACGCCCCCACGGCGGCGAAGTCGAAGTGGCGCAACGTGTCCCCCGGGGCGGCGACC
>JBPBQU010000167.1:0-1631 GCA_050955085.1 Janthinobacterium lividum
CTCGCTCGCTCGGTTGGCGACCCTCGTGCGACGGGTGCGCGGTGACACCTGGATGGTCACGGGTGTCTGAGCTGCCGGAGCACCGGCTCGGTCGGGACCCGCCCCGTCTCCTCCCTCCAGGACGGCGGGCGATCGTCGCAGGAGTCGGGCGGTGGCTGGTCGGGACCCCTTCGTGAGCACGCCCACAGCGAACGCGGCCCGCCGGGCTTGCCTTCGGTGTGGGGGGCACGCATGCTCGACAAGTGTCCTCGGGCTCAAGGCCCACGAGGGCGGTGAACCGAGGAGATTGTCATGTTCGAGAGGTTCACCGACCGCGCCCGACGGGTCGTCGTCCTGGCCCAAGAAGAGGCCCGGATGCTCAACCACAACTACATCGGGACCGAGCACATCCTGCTCGGCCTGATCCATGAGGGTGAAGGCGTCGCCGCCAAGGCCCTCGAGTCGCTGGGCATCTCCTTGGACGCGGTCCGCGAGCAGGTCCAGGAGATCATCGGTCAGGGCCAGCAGGCTCCGTCCGGGCACATCCCCTTCACCCCGCGCGCCAAGAAGGTGCTGGAGCTCTCGCTGCGTGAGGCGCTGCAGCTGGGGCACAACTACATCGGGACCGAGCACATCCTGCTCGGACTGATCCGCGAGGGCGAGGGTGTCGCCGCGCAGGTGCTGGTGAAGCTGGGTGCGGACCTGAACCGGGTCCGCCAGCAGGTCATCCAGCTCCTCTCCGGGTACGAGGGCAAGGAGCCGACCACCGCCGGTGGCGGCGGGTCCACGGCCACGGAGGGCACCCCCTCCGGTTCCCTGGTCCTCGACCAGTTCGGCCGCAACCTGACCCAGGCCGCCCGCGAGGGCAAGCTCGACCCGGTCATCGGCCGCGCCCAGCAGATCGAGCGCGTCATGCAGGTGCTCTCACGGCGGACGAAGAACAACCCGATGCTCATCGGTGAGGCCGGGGTCGGCAAGACCGCCGTGGTCGAGGGTCTGGCCCAGGAGATCGTCCTGGGACAGGTGCCGGAGACGCTGCGCGACAAGCAGATCTACACCCTCGACCTGGGTGCTCTCGTCGCCGGTTCCCGCTACCGCGGTGACTTCGAGGAACGCCTCAAGAAGGTTCTGAAGGAGATCCGCACCCGCGGCGACATCATCCTGTTCATCGACGAGATCCACACCCTGGTGGGTGCGGGTGCCGCCGAGGGCGCGATCGACGCCGCCAGCATCCTCAAGCCGATGCTGGCCCGCGGTGAGCTGCAGACCATCGGCGCGACCACCCTCGACGAGTTCAAGAAGTACATCGAGAAGGACCCGGCGTTGGAGCGGCGTTTCCAGCCGATCCAGGTCCCGGAACCGACACTGGCGCATGCCATCGAGATCCTCAAGGGTCTGCGCGATCGGTACGAGGCCCACCACCGCGTCTCCATCACCGACGCCGCGCTGGTCGCGGCGGCGACGCTGGCGGATCGTTACGTCAACGACCGCTACCTGCCCGACAAGGCGATCGACCTGATCGACGAGGCCGGTGCCCGGTTGCGGATCCGGCGGATGACCGCACCGCCGGACCTGCGTGAGTTCGACGAGCGCATCGCCGACGTGCGCCGGGAGAAGGAGAGCGCGATCGACGCGCAGGACTTCGAGAAGGC
>JBPBQU010000168.1:0-1619 GCA_050955085.1 Janthinobacterium lividum
GATGTCCGGCGCGATGTCGTGGGTGTCACGGCGGCCATGCGGCTGCCGGTGGGCCTGGAACCCTTCGCCCGGGCACACCCCGATCGCGTCTTCGACGTCGGCATCGCCGAGCAGCACGCCGTCACCTCCGCGGCCGGGATGGCCGCCGGCGGGCTGCACCCCGTGGTCGCGGTCTACGCGACGTTCCTCAACCGGGCTTTCGACCAGCTGCTGCTCGATGTCGCCCTGCACCACGCCGGGGTCACCTTCGTCCTCGACCGGGCGGGCGTGACCGGCCCGGACGGGCCGAGCCACCACGGCATGTGGGACCTGGGCCTGTGCCGGTTGGTGCCGGGGTTGCGGTTGGCCGCGCCTCGCGACGCCACCACGCTGCGCGAGGAACTGCACGAAGCCGTCGCCGTCGAGGACGGCCCCACGGTGCTGCGTTTCAGCAAGGGCAAGATCCCCACAGACCTGCCCGCGATCGCCCGTACCGGCCACACCGACGTCCTCCAGGGCAGCTCGTGGGCCGTAGGGGACGACGTCCTGCTGGTGGCCGTAGGGGCGTTGGTCCCGCGCGCGCTGGAGGTGGCCTCGCGGTTGCGCGACCACGGTGTCGGCGTCACCGTCGTCGACCCGCGATGGGTGATCCCGGTGGATCCGGCGTTGGTCGAGCTCGCCCGCACCCATCGCCTCGTGGCCGTCCTCGAGGACGGTGGCGAGGCCGGTGGCGTCGGGTGGGCGCTGGCTGCGCAACTGCGCGCCACCGAGGTGGCGACCCCGTTGTTGGGGTTCGCGCTGCCGCAGCAGTTCTTCGATCACGGCAGCCGCGAGGACATCCTCGACGCGCAGGGTCTCGCCCCGCAGGACGTCGCGCGGCGCATCGTCGAAGCCGTCGCGCGCAATGCCCACGACGACTCCCGGGCCTCCACGGCCCCGGGACGGTCCTAGCGCTCAGTCCCACGATCCGAGCAGGTCGTCGACGTCCCACGTCGGGTCCAGCGTTGCCGCCAGCACCGCGACCACGATCGCGGCCCCGACGGCGCCGGGATCGGGAGTCCCCAGGGCGCGGGCCCCGACGTAGCTGGCCCGGCCCCGCCGCGGTGTCAGCTCCGCCGTCGAGCGGGCGTTGGTGACTGCGGCGCGTGCCACGTCGCCCAGCGAGCCGGCAGCGGCGGCCGCGGCCGCGAGTGGGTCGATCATGGTGCGGTCGCCGGGAACGGCGCCGCCGACGCGGGTCACGGCTTCTACTGCGTTGCGCAGACCGGTCCGAACCGCCGCGACCCTCTCCTCGGCCGTGGAACCCCCGGCTTCGAGCGCCCGGCGCAGCTGTTGGAACATCAACCCGAAGAGCGGGCCGCTGGAACCGCCGACCTGATCGAGGAACGCCTCTTCGGCGGCCAGCATCCCGGGGTTCGCGCTCCCTTCGGGAACACGCGCGGCGCGAGCGATGCGCACACCCCCGGCGAGGTTGTCACCGAAGTCGCCGTCGCCGGACACCTGGTCGAAGCGGGTGAGCGTGGAGTGCAGACGGTTCACGGTGTCGCTGAGGGTGGTCAGGAACGCATCGTCAGGGGTCGTGACCGGCGCCTGCGTGCCCCGCGCCTGCGTGGTCGTCAACGGTGGGGTCGTCAACGGTG
>JBPBQU010000169.1:0-1571 GCA_050955085.1 Janthinobacterium lividum
GAGGGGCAACGCCTCGAAGAACAGGCGGGGCTCGACCTCACCGTGTTCTCCCTCCGCCGGTGGGTCGAGCTCGCGAACACCGGAAACCCGACAGCGCTGGTCATCCTGTGGGTTTCGGACGCAAGCATTGTCGCATCCTCTCCGGCCGGTGAGGAGTTGCGGGATGGTGTTTCCCGCTTCGCCAGTGTCGACGCTGTGGACGGTCTGCTCGGTTACGCCAGGTCCCAGCAGCGCGTGGTGCAACGCCGCCTGCGGGGATCGCGCTACCCGGTCAAACCGGCAGTGCATGCGTTGCGACTCGCGTCGCACGCCCTGGAGCTTCTCAGGTCGGAAACCGTGACACTTCCTGTGCCCGAACCGGTCCTCGGTGAACTGCGAGCCGTGCGTTGCGGCCGGTGGAAACCGGCTGAGGTACTCGACCGCTACGCCGAATACGAGGCGCAGATCGCGGCCGCCCGATCGAGGACGCTGTTGCCCCTCATGGGGGACCGGGAGTGGGCCGTGCAGTGGGCCCGACGGGTGAGTCGAGCGGGATGAACAGGTCGAGCATCGTCCCCGGCCCGGCCCCACCGGGTCCGCGGCACCTCGAGGCCTTCGGGTCCGGGACAATCGTCGACATGGACGATGACCTGACCCGCCTCGCCGCCTTGGTCCCGGTACGCAGCGAGCCGATCTCGACCCTCGACGAGGGGATGTCCGGGTCGTGGCGGATCCGGGCGACGAAGTTGACCGTGCGCCTCGATCTGTCGGCGCGTACCGCGATCCGGCTCACCGACACCGTCGCCGGGACCACACCGGACCCGCTGGACGGTGTGGAACTCCCGTTGGTTCGGATCGAGTCATGCACGGTCGGTGAGCGGTTGGCTCTCGAGGTTCGAGACGACCAGGGGAGTACCACCCGGATCACGGCCCGCAAGGTCAAGTACGTGCAGGCCGTCGACGCCGATGCCGAGCGCCGCTGGCACGGGCACCTGGACCGGCTACGCGCAGCCGTCACCGCCGGCGGCGATTCACCGCAGGACCGTCGTGCGGCCCTGCACTTCGGTGCCAAGTGGTCGGCCATCGGTGAGGTGTACGGCCTCAGTGGCGTGCAGGCCGCCTCGACGTGGCAGGCAGAAGATCGCGCCGAACTCGCCCGGTTGCGTGCCGCCCGCGGTGAATCGGCTACGAGTTCATGAGGTGAACGGTGATGACGACCCGTTGACCTGCCCGTAGCGCCACCCCGTGCCCCTGGCGCGGCGCGCCGTCGAGCTGCAACGTGAGCGGGGCGCCGTCGCCCGTGAAGTTGCGCCACCAGGTCTTCTGGTCGGGCAGCATCACCGGAATCTCCACGACGGAGTCACCGCGGCGCTTGTACCCGACGGGTGTACTGATGACACGGCCGGATTTGCGACCAGTGTACGTCACGGTGGTCATCCAGCCGCGTACGAGCACTCCGAAACGACGTGACGTGACCAGGGGGGCCACGAGTTTGTTGAAGCGGGCGGCGGCAGCGAAGAAGGACGGCATGGAAACAGGGTGCCACGCTCCATTGGGCAGCAGAATTCCTTTACGATCATTGTTACTTCGAC
>JBPBQU010000170.1:0-1563 GCA_050955085.1 Janthinobacterium lividum
GTGCCCGCGCGCGCGCGCGACGACGAACCCGCCGAGTTGGCAGCCCTCGGATCGGATGACCGCTTCGTCCCCGAGGAGCCGAAACCGCTGCCTCGTGACCTGCTGGGATGGGCCGCGTGGATCGTCGTGATCGGCGCTCCGCTGTTCCTGCTCGTCGTCGCCCTGGGGTGGCATCACGTCCCCCAGCTCCTGACGGTGATCACCGCCGCCGTGTTCGTGGCGGGGTTCGCGACCCTCGTGGTGCGGCTGCCGAGCTCTCACGACGACGACGACGACGACGGAGCTGTCGTCTAGGACGTCTACCCAGCTGGCCGACCGAGCCGGGCCCGGTCAGTCCCCGGTGGGCGCCGCCACGAGCAGGTCCGCGACGACCGCGAGGTGATCCGTGGCCCGGGCGGCGCCTCGGACCTGCGGAGTGCTGACGTCGGTGACGCTGAGGCGGTGGTCGACCAGGATGACATCGAGTCGGTGACGCGGTGAGCGGGCGGGGAACGTCGGGAAGCTCACCCCTGCTGCCTCCGCGGCGTCCACGAGCACGGTCGTCAACCGTGCCCGGGCCGGGCCCTGCGGCCCCTCGTTGAGGTCGCCCGCGACGACGTGTGCCGCGTCCGCCCAGGCGGCGAACGGCCCGGTGGAGAGCGCCCCGGGCAGCAGCCGGGCGACGTGCTCGTCGCGTTCCGTCTGGTCGAGGCCGAGATGGATGCTGCGCACCAGCACCTCGGAAGACCATCCCTCCCCCAACGGGACGCGCACCACGGCGTCGGCGACGCCCCGGCGGCGCACCGGGCGACGACCCCGTAGACGCGGCGTGGGCAGGGCCCGGACGGCCCCCGCCCGGACGTCGACACGCGACGCCGCGAGCACCGCGGTGCCGGCACCGTCGCGACCCGCGGCCGCGACCCAGAGGCCGACGTCGGCGGCGAGATCGCCGAGGCGATGCCCCGCGAACGGGTGCGTCGGGACCTCCTGCAGGCAGACCACGTCTGCCGCTGCCGCACGCAGCACGTCACGCAGGACGAGCGTGTCGTCGAGCAGCTCCCGGACGTTGACCGTCGCGACCCGCAGCCGCGCGACAGATCGTCCCCCGGCCGCCATCAGCCCCAACCACGTGAGAGGTCGGCGGCTCCGACCAACCCGGCCGCGGGACCGAGCTCGGCCCGGGCGATCGTCAGCTCCGGGCGGAAACCGCGACCGGTCAGGGTGCGGCGGAACGCCTCCCGACACGGTCCGAGCAGGAGCTCGTCGGCGTCGGAGACCCCACCACCGACGACGACCATGCCCGGGTCGAGGGCTGCGGCGAGGTTGGCGACACCGACCCCGAGCCAGCGCCCGACCTCCTCGAACAGCTCGATGGCAGCCGCGTCACCCGCACGGGCGGCCTGGGTGACGAGCGGTCCGGTGATGGCCTCGGGATCCCCGTCAGCCAGCTCGAGAAGCGCGTGCGCGACGGGGGAATTCGACCGCGCGAGTTCCCGCGCCTCGCGTACGAGGGCGTTGCCCGAGGCGTACTGCTCCCAGCAACCACGGTTGCCGCACTCGCAGCGGTGTCCACCGGGGACGACG
>JBPBQU010000171.1:0-1503 GCA_050955085.1 Janthinobacterium lividum
ACTGGGGTCTGCAGCACGGTTACCGGCCGGCGGAGCTGGCGGACTGGTTCTGGCGCAACTTCGTCGATGGTTACGACTGGGTCATGACCACCAACGTCGTCGGCATGTCGCAGTACGCCGATCAGGGGGTGCTGGCGACGAAACCCTACGTCTCCGGCGGGGCCTACATCGACCGCATGAGCGACTTCTGCGGCGGTTGCCGCTACAACCCGAAGGTGCGGGTGGGGGAGGACGCCTGCCCGTTCACGGCCGGGTACTGGAACTTCCTGCACGGTCACCGCGAACAACTCGCCGGTAACCGGCGTATGACGCAGGCGTTGGGCGGGCTCGACCGGTTGCGCGACCTCGACGGTGTCCTGCACCAGGAGTCCGAACGCGGCGGGGAAGCGCCCTGAGCCACACCGGGCGCATCACTCCCGTTGGTCCGGGTCGTCGAGTCCGGCGAGCCGGTGGGCGATCCCGTGCCGCACCGCCGCGGAATGCGAACCGAGCGCCACCATCTCGTCGAGGACGCACCGGGTGGACGAGCGACTCGTCTCGAGCAGCGTCAGGGCGCGGGTGAAACGCAGGACGCGGGCCGCGTTGCCACGACGTCGGGTGGCCCACCCGGTCAGGGGTTCACCGCGGGCCAGGAAACGCAGGGCCGGTTCGACCAGGCTGACCGCGTCCCGCAGGCCCAGGTTCATCCCCTGACCACCGGACGGGCTGTGCACGTGGGCGGCGTCGCCGAGCAGCACCACGGGGCCGACACAAAAGCGGTCCGCCAACAACCGCGACACGCGGTATTCGGAAGTCCAGACGACCTCGCGCACCTCGCGCTTCACGGCCGGTGCCCGCTGCGAGAGCACGCGTTGCAGGAACTGCGTGTCGACGAGAGCCGGAGCGGGGTCGAACGGGGCGATCAACCTGGTCAGGCCGTCCGGCAACGGGGCCTGGACGAGCGCTCCCGCCCGGGCGACGTGCAGGACCACGGCGAGGGGGCCTGGCGTCGCGGGGCCGGGATCGGCGAAGCGCACGTCGGCGAGCAGGTAACCGTCGGCACGCACCCGACCGTGCCGGGAGATGCCGACGGCTGCGCGCACGGTGCTCGACACCCCGTCGGCTCCCACGACCAGGCGGGCCCGCACCTCCCGGACGGTCGTCCGGACGAGCGCACCCCCACGCGCGGGCGTCACGCCGCGGACCTCCTCACCCGTGGCGACCTCGACCCCGAGCTGCTCGACCCTCGCACGCAACATCTCCTCGGTGCGCCACTGCGGCACCGCGAGGGCGTGGGCCCAGCGACCACCCAACGTGGTGAAGTCCACCGTGAAGATCGTGTGACGCGGATCGCGCACCTCGAAGCGGGGGAGCAGCGATCCCGACCGCACGAGGTCGGCAGCGACACCGAGGCGGTCGAGGGCACGTAGTGTCCCGGCGTGCACCGCGGCGGCGCGTGACGCCGTGAACGGTTCGCGGCGTCGTTCGAGGACCAGCACGGAGGCGCCGCGCTGGGCCAGTCCG
>JBPBQU010000172.1:0-20814 GCA_050955085.1 Janthinobacterium lividum
CACCCTGAGCTGCTGTCGGTCAGTTCAGGGTGAACTTCTGGGCAGGCGCTCCGTTGCAGTCGAAGATCTGCAACCGGTTCCCGTCGAAGGTGTTCCCGTGCGGAACGTCCAGGCAGCGATACGGTGTTTTACCGTTCACCAGGGAACCATTGCGCCACGTCCACTTCTGGACGAGGGCGCTGCTGCAGTCGTACAGTGTCACCGCCGAGAAGTTGTACGTCTTGGCGCCGTCGACGTCGAGGCAGCGCCCCATCGTCTTCAGCTGCTGCGTTCCGCCGTCGTATGTCCATTTCTGGTCACCGGCGAAGGTCTCGCAGTTCCACAGCTGGGCCGCCGCCTTGTTGGCAGCGGAGTCGATGTCCGCGATGTCGACGCATTTACCGCCTATCCCGGTGAGTGACGCCATGGCCGGTACGCCGTAAGGGGTGCCCTGGTCCTCGCTGACCCGGAAGTCGAAGTTGCGGTTCTGGATGGTACTCATGGCTCGGCCCAGAGCGTCGCTGAACGCACTGTCCTTGAGGGCGAAGGTTGCCGATCCGAAGTTGGCGTTGGCCAGGGTATCTCGCAGCTGAGTGCTGGGGAAACCGTTCCACGACACCAGGTCGGGTCGGCGCCACGCGTGATAGCGGTTTTCCGGGGGGTCGTCGTTGCCGTTGGCGAACCGGGGGAAGTGGGTGGTGCCGCCGTCCTTGGCGTAGACGATCTTCGGATGGGTTCCGTCCCACAGGACGTCTCCGGCGCCCCGCGATTCGTAGGTGGAGTGTTTCGAGGACGAGACGTAGGCCACCGTCGTGTCGTTGTTCTTGGTCCAGACGACGACGTGTTCCCAGTCGTGCACGTCCCGCCTGCGTCGATGACGCGCTCGACAGCGACGTCCTTCTCGAAGTAGTAGGCGTACATGTGAGCGCAGATCCCGAGATTGCACCGTGTTCGCACGTAGGCATTGGTGTTGTCGAGGTCGGACTGATCACGGCACCTGTCGGAACTGGTGGTGTAGTTGTGAGGGAGACCCTCCGACACCCAACCCCTGGGTCCGATGGCCGGGACGTTGTAACACGCGTTGGTGTCGAAATCCATCGCGGGTGCGAACCGGTACTCGCTCGCAGTGGCCCGGCTGAGCAGGGAGAAGGGCGGGAAGTTGTCGTTGTAGGCCTGTGCCGAGGTGGCGGGGATGGCCACGAAGGATCCGGCGAGGACGGCGACGACAGCCGGTTTCGTGAACCGGCGCAGCAGGCGACGGTGACGCGGTCGGGCGGTTGAGTGGGTCAACCGTTGACGATCTCGACGTCGCCCGGCAAACCTCGATGCCCACCCGCCGGATGCACTGTCTCGTGTGCGAGGCGGAGTGGGCTCGATCGAAGTGGTGGATATCTTTCGCATCTCAAACCTTCCGAACAGGCTGCGGGAGTGGATACGAATACGGCACCGGTGGCAACACAGATGACCGGAGGTTGTGCGAACCGTGTGAGGGACGTTAACTCGTTTGCACACCCCGGTCCAGGGTTGATGAATATAAACTTCTTGTTACCCGAGGTTTCTAGATCTCTAGAATTCTAGGTTTCTAGATCTCTGAGTTCCTGGTTCTCTAGACAAGAATGGTTAGGTTGCTCAGTAATGCGAAGAAATTCGATCTCTGTCAGTATCGACCTCAACTGCGGTGGAATCGTCTGCTGTGGTCCAAACTTACCCGGGTCTCGGACATCGTGCAGGTTAAACCCGGACCCCGACCCTCGTCCCGTGCGTCGCCTGTCCGCCTATACGTTGTGAGAGAGGTTATCTAAGTAGTTCCACCGGTCCCGGTCCTCTCGGCCCGCTGTATCGCCCGCCTCGGTCGATCCGGCAGTTTCCGAATCTCGCGTGTCAACAGCAATCACGACCCGAGCCCCGGAAAGGAGAACCCGATCGCGAGCTCGCGTACCGATTGCAACCCCTTCCCGGTGGTTTCCGGGGTCAGGTTCCAAGAGGCCGCCACAAGACCATGGTCGGCGGGTTCTCAGGGTTTTCGGGGTCATCGGTGACGACCTGGATATCGGTCGGTGAACCCTTGATGAGAACGATCATACGGTGCGTCGGGGAGGTGGACCAGTTCCAGGTCTCTCGTGCGCACGCCTCGCTGCATCTCGCGGTGGACCACCACCCCGGGCGTCCTCAGTGCAGTGGTCGTTCCGTGGCCAACGCAGTCACGGGTTCTCGACGACTCGTCGTCCCTTCATTCCTTCGTCCCTTCGTCCTGACCAGGTTCGTGAGCGGGTGGAACGTCGCGCACCCACCGGAGGTCGGTCCGCGGGAAGTGGTTGCCGCGTTGCCCACGCACGCTTTCCACTGCCTTTTCTTGCTCCCTCTTCGGGAGGGCGGCCCGAGAAGAGGGAGCGCGGCCCCCGGCCCATGGCCCCCGGCCCTGGGGTAGGCGTCCGGGCGGCTAGGAGGGTGGGCACCCGACCGTTAGGTTGGGACCATGCGCATCGCGAGGTTCTCGTCCGGTGGTTCCGATCCTCGGTACGGAGTCATCGAGGGTGGCCCGGGCCAGGAGGAGATCCTTGTCGTCACCGGTGATCCGTTGTTCACGCCGCTGAACCCGACCGGGGAACGCGTCGCCATGCGCGATGCCCGGTTGCTCGCGCCGGTCATCCCGCGCAGCAAGGTCCTGGGTATCGGGCGCAACTACGTCGCCCACGCCGAGGAACTCGGCAACGACGTCCCGGCGGAGCCCCTCGTGTTCACTGTCCCGAACACGTCGGTCGCCGGCCCTGGTGACCCGTTGGTGATCCCGGCGTGGGTGGGGGACGAACTGCACTACGAGGGTGAACTCGCCGTCGTCATCCGACGCATCTGCAAGGACGTCCCACGCGAACGGGTGCCGGAGGTCGTCTTCGGGTACACCATCGTCAACGACATCACGGCCAGGAATCTCCAGGGCCCGGACCAGCAGTGGTGGCGGGCCAAGGGTGCGGACGGTTTCACCCCGCTGGGGCCCTGGATCGAGACCGAGATGGACCCATCCGATGTCGGCATCGTCACCCGGCGGATCACACCCGGTCCGGGCGGCCAGGACGACGTCGAGATCGTGCAGGACGGGCGGACGTCGCTCATGGTCCACGACATCCCCGCGATCATCGCCCACGTCTCGCAGGCCATGACCCTGCTGCCGGGCGACGTCATCATGACGGGAACCCCGGCCGGGGTCGGGCCGGTGCGGGCAGGGCAGCGCATCGAGATCGACATCGAGGGGCTCGGGACGCTGTCGACCCCGTTCGTCGCGCCCGGGGACTGATCCCCACCCGTCGCCGGGCGCCCGCCGACGGCAGTTCCACCGGGCGCGGTGTCAGGACCAGGAGTGCTGGAACGCGGGCACGACCCTTCGCTGGCGAGGAGGGACGGGGAGCGCGAATAAGCTGGGCAGGCCATGACTGAGACCGCCACGCCCCCGACGCCCCCGACGCCCGGCACCTCCGAGGTCCGGGTCCGTTGTTGTCCCTCGCCCACCGGGGTCCCGCACGTCGGGTTCATCCGGACGGCCCTGTTCAACTGGGCCTACGCCCGCCACGTCGGCGGCAAGCTCATCTTCCGCATCGAGGACACCGACCTCGCCCGCAACAGCGAGGAGAGTTACGAGCAGATCCTCGACGCGCTGCGTTGGCTCGGCCTCGACTGGGACGAGGGTATCGACGTCGGAGGGCCGGACGGTCCCTACCGTCAGAGCCAGCGACGCGCGATCTACGACGATGTCGTCGCGCGACTGACCGCGGCCGGGCACCTCTACGAGTCGTACTCCAGTGCCGAGGAGATCGAGGCCCGCCACGAGGCCGCCGGGCGGCCCAAGGTCCTGGGTTACGACGGGTTCGACCGGGACCTGAGCCCCGAGCAGGTCGCGGCCTTCCGCACGCAGGGTCGCGAACCCACGCTGCGGTTGCGACTGCCCGAGGGCAGGGACTACTCCTTCGACGACCTCGTGCGTGGTCGCATCGAGTTCAAGGCGGGCTCGTTCCCGGACCCGGTCCTGGTGCGCGCCAACGGTGACCCCCTCTACACGTTGGTGAACCCCGTCGACGACGCACTCATGGGGATCACCCACGTCCTGCGCGGGGAGGACCTGCTCGCCTCCACGCCTCGTCAGCTCGCCCTCTACGACGCCCTCGTCGACATCGGGGTGGCACAACGGATCCCGCAGTTCGGGCATCTGCCCTACGTCATGGGGGAGGGGAACAAGAAGCTCTCGAAGCGCGACCCCGAGTCGAACCTGTTCCACCACCGCGACCGGGGTTTCATCCGGGAGGGATTGCTGAACTACCTCTCCCTGCTCGGCTGGAGCATCGCGGAGGATCGTGACGTGTTCAGCGTCGAGGAACTCGTCGCGGCGTTCGACATCGTCGACGTCAATGCCTCGCCCGCGCGGTTCGACCCGGTCAAGGCCGAGGCGATCAACGCGAGCCACCTGCGGTTGCTCGCTCCCGAGGATTTCCGTGACCGCCTGGTCCCCTACCTGCAGAGTGCGGGCATCCTGGCGTCCGAGCCGTCGGCGGCACAGCTTCAACGACTCGCGCTGGCCGCGCCGTTGGTCCAGGAGCGGATGACCCTGCTGGGTCAGGCCCCGGGGATGCTCGGTTTCCTGTTCGCGCGCGATGGCGATGTCGTCCTCGAGGAGGACGCCATGAAGGCGTTGCGCCCCGAGGCGGCCGACGTGCTCGACGCGTCGCTGACTGCACTCGACGGGGTGCGGGAGTGGACGACCGCGAAGGTGGAGTCGGTGCTGCGCGTAGCCCTTGTCGACGATCTCGGGATCAAGCCGAAGTTCGCCTTCGCACCGTTGCGGACCGCCGTGACCGGCCGTCGGGTCTCCCCGCCGTTGTTCGAATCCATGGAGATCCTGGGGCGCGACGCGTCCCTGGCCCGGTTGCGGCGGCTGCGCGAGACCTTCTGAGTGACGAGACGATCGGTGGTCCCGGCGGGTGGACGGGTCGTCGGGACGCCGATTTGGGATGGGGGCCGGCTCACGTTAGAGTCGTCTCGCCCGGGTGATTTCGGGCCGGTTAAGTCGCCGTGGGGTATGGTGTAATTGGCAGCACGACTGGTTCTGGTCCAGTTAGTCTAGGTTCGAGTCCTGGTACCCCAGCGTTTCGCAGAGCGCCTCATTCGAAGGTTTCGGCCCAGAATGCTAAGATCTGCGACGCAGGTTGCGCCAGAAACAACCAGCTAGGGCCCCGTTGTGTAGCGGCCTAGCACGCCGCCCTCTCACGGCGGTAGCGCGGGTTCGAATCCCGTCGGGGCTACTGTGAAAGGTCCTCGGTCCATCGGCCGAGGACCTTTCGTCATTCTCGGGATGATCGAACCGAGGTGAGCACGAGCGTCAGGTGGGATCGGGCGCAGGCGGTGCCGGTTCGGAGGGCCGCAGGGCGGCACTGAAGGCCGCAGCCGCTTCCAGCACCGCGTCGGCGTGGCGGCGGCCGGGGTGTCGGCCGAACCGCTCGGCAGGGCCGGACACCGAGACCGCGGCGAGAACACGACCCGAGGGTCCCCGCACGGGTGCGCTCACCGAGGCGACGCCCGCCTCGCGCTCGCCGCTGGAGTGGGCCCAGCCCCGGCGACGCACGCCCGAGAGGGCCGATGCGTCGAAGCGAGCCGCCATGAGCTCCACCGAGAGGCGTTCCGGGTCGTCCCAGGCGAGCAGGACCTGAGCGGCTGAGCCGGCAGCCATGGTCATGGAGGAGCCGACGGGAACCGTGTCCCGCAGGCCGTGGAGGCGCTCGGCCGCCGCGATGCAGATGCGGTGCTCACCGTGTCGGCGATACAGCTGCGCGCTCTCCCCGGTCCGCTCTCGCAGGGTGGCGAGCAGGGGGCCGGCGACGGCGACGAGGCGGTCCTCACCCGCGGCGGCGGCGAGTTCCGCGTGGCGCGCACCGAGGACGAAGCGGCCCTGCAGGTCGCGCGCCACGAGGCGGTGGTGCTCCAGGGCCACGGCGAGCCGGTGGGCCGTGGGGCGGGCCAGGCCGGTGGCGCCGACCAGTTGCGCGAGGCTCGCGGGTCCCGCCTCGAGGGCGGAGAGGACCTGCACGGCCTTGTCCAACACGCCGACTCCGCTAGTCTTGTCCACGGAGCGATATTCGCGTCTCAACTCGTGAGACGCAAGTGCATGATCGGTCGAGACGCAAGGGCATGGAGGAGCGAACGGCATGGGACGCACGCTGGCCGAGAAGGTCTGGGACGATCACGTCGTACGACGTGGTGAGAACGGCGAGCCCGACCTTCTCTACATCGACCTGCACCTCGTCCACGAGGTCACCAGTCCGCAGGCTTTCGACGGGTTGCGGTTGGCCGGGCGCCCCGTCCGGCGCCTCGACCTCACGATCGCCACCGAGGACCACAACACCCCCACCCTGGACATCCAGTTGCCGTTGTCCAGCCTGCAGGACCGCACCTCGGCCAAGCAGCTGCAGACCCTGCGGGAGAACTGCGCCGAGTTCGGGGTCCGGTTGCACCCGCTGGGCGACGCCGAACAGGGAATCGTCCACGTCGTCGGTCCGCAGCTGGGGCTGAGCCAGCCAGGCATGACCGTCGTCTGCGGTGACTCCCACACCTCCACCCATGGCGCCTTCGGGTCGTTGGGCATCGGGATCGGGACCAGCGAGGTCGAGCACGTGCTGGCCACCCAGACGCTGCCGCTCACCCCGTTCAAGACCATGGCGATCACGGTGAACGGCCGGCTGAAGCCCGGCACGACGGCCAAGGACATCATCCTGGCCGTCATCGCCAGGATCGGCACCGGTGGTGGGCAGGGGTACGTCCTGGAGTACCGCGGTGAGGCCATCTGTGCCCTGTCGATGGAAGGGCGCATGACGATCTGCAACATGTCGATCGAGGCCGGTGCCCGGGCCGGGATGGTCGCCCCGGACGAGACGACGTTCGACTACGTCTCGGGCCGTCCGCACGCGCCGCAGGGTGAGGACTGGGATGCGGCCGTGGAGTACTGGAGGACCCTGCGCAGCGACGACGACGCCGTCTTCGACGCCGAGGTCGTACTCGACGGTGCGCAGCTGGAACCGTTCGTCACCTGGGGCACCAACCCCGGGCAGGGTGTCCCGCTCTCGGGGTCCGTGCCCGTCCCCGAGCTCGTCGCCGGTGACGATGCCCGCCGCAGCGTCGAACGGGCGCTGGCCTACATGGGCCTCGAGGGTGGCACGCCCATGCGGGAGATCCCCGTCGACGCGGTGTTCATCGGCTCCTGCACCAACGGGCGCATCGAGGACCTGAGGGCCGCGGCGTCGGTGCTCGAGGGCCGCAGGAAGGCGGACTCGGTGCGCGTCATGGTGGTTCCCGGGTCCGCCCGGGTCCGGTTGCAGGCCGAGGCCGAGGGTCTGGACCGGGTGTTCCTGGACGCAGGTGCGGAATGGCGCTTCGCGGGCTGTTCGATGTGCCTGGGTATGAACCCCGACCAGTTGGCTCCGGGGGAGCGCTGCGCGTCGACGTCGAACCGCAACTTCGAAGGGCGTCAGGGCAAGGGTGGACGTACCCACCTCGTCAGCCCGTTGGTGGCGGCCGCGACGGCCGTGCGGGGCACGCTCAGCTCGCCCGCCGACCTCGAACCGGTCCCCGCGCCGGCCCCCGCCCCCGTCCCGCAACCGGTCGCCTGACCCCAACCGCTGAAGGAGCGAACAGTCGTGGAGAAGTTCTCCGTCCACCGTGGTGTCGGCGTTCCGCTGCGGCGCAGCGACGTCGACACCGACCAGATCATCCCTGCCGTCTACCTCAAGCGGGTCACCAAGACCGGTTTCGAGGACGCGTTGTTCGCGGCCTGGCGCGCCGATCCGCACTTCGTCCTCAACCAGGAGCCCTATCGCCACGGATCCGTCCTCGTGGCGGGCAAGGACTTCGGCACCGGTTCCAGCCGGGAGCACGCCGTCTGGGCGTTGCGCGACTACGGGTTCAAGGCCGTCCTCGCACCCCGCTTCGGTGACATCTTCCGGGGGAACTCGGGCAAGCAGGGGTTGCTCGCGGCTGTGGTCGAACAGGGTGACATCGACCTCATCTGGAAGGCGCTGGAAGGACACCCGGGCACCGAGGTGAGCGTCGACCTCGTCGAGCGGGTCGTCCGGGTCGACGACTTCACCGCGCCGTTCCAGGTGGACGACTACACCCGTTGGCGTCTGATGGAGGGCCTCGACGACATCAGTCTGACCTTGCGCCACGCCGACGCGATCGACGACTTCGAAGTCCGTCGGCCGGCCTACAAACCTGCGACGCAGCCGATCCCGGCCTCCCTCTGAGCTGTTCCCCCCACGACCCCGGCCCGCGCTGCGCTGCAGTGGGACCGGGGTCGGGTTGTGCCCGGACCCGCTGTGTCGCAACGTCTCACCACCCCCACCCGGGTGTTCCCCACGGGGCCGCTGCCGCCGCATTCGTCGGTACGGAAGATGCTGCGGCGCAGCGACGACGTCGGAGGAGCGGACGATCTCAACTGCGGCGCAACGACTCGCTTGTCCCGAGGTGGTGGACGCGAGTGATCCCCGGTCGTACCGTTTCCCCCGTCGGGCTCCTGCTCGGCCGTGCGCAACCCGTTGCGCCAGGAGAAGTTCAGGCACGGACGAGAAGGTCCCCCAGGAGGAACCCCCGTGAACAAAGCAGAAATGGTCGACGCTCTCGAGACCCAACTCGGTGGTAAGCGTCAGGCCACCATGGCCGTCGAGGCCATCGTCGAGCTCATCACCGTGACCGTCGCCAAGGGTGACAAGGTGGCGATCAGCGGTTTCGGCACCTTCGAGAAGCAGGCTCGCAACGCCCGGACGGGTCGCAACCCGCGTACGGGGGAGGCCGTGAAGATCAAGAAGACGTCGGTACCCCGCTTCCGTCCGGGCACGGCCTTCAAGGAGGTCGTCTCCGACACCAAGGCGCTGCGCGCGTTCACCGCCGCGTCGAAAGAGCGCGCCGCAGGCACCGCCACCGGCATCCGGGTGCCGTCCACCGCTCCCGCCGCGTCCACGACGACGGCCAGGAAGGCGACGCCGGCAGGCAGGAAGGCGGCTCCGGCGAAGACCGCGCCCGCCCGCAAGAGCGCTCCCGCGCCCACGACCGCCAAGAAGGCCGCGCCCGCGAAGACCGCGCCGAGCGCGAGACGCGCCGCCAAGAAGGCCTGACGTCTCGAGCACGCAGGAACGTCACACGCCAGGACGCCCCCGCTCCGATCGGAGCGGGGGCGTCCCTGTTTGACGTGCGGTACCGGTGGGCCTTTCCGGTCAGTCCCGGAAGGTCTCGATCTGTGCGCCCAGCAGGATCAAGCGTTCGGCGAGCTGTTCGTATCCGCGGGCGATGATGTCGACGTTGCGCAGCACCGACGTCCCCTTCGCGGCCAGCATCGCCAGCAGAACGACGACAGCCGGCCGCAACGCCGGCGGGCACAGGACCTCGGTCCCCGACCAGCGGGTCGGCCCTTCGACGAGAACGCGGTGCGGGTCGAGAAGCTTGACGCGCGCACCGAGCCGGTTGAGTTCGGTGAGGTAGATCGCCCGGTTGTCGTAGACCCAGTCGTGCACCGTCGTCGAACCCTCCGCGCTCGCCGCGATGACGGCGAAGAACGGCAGGTTGTCGATGTTCAGCCCCGGGAACGGCATCGGGTGGACCTTGTCGATCGGCGCCCGCAGCGAGGAGGGGTGCACGGTGATGTCGACGAGGCGGGTGCGGCCGTTGGCCGCCATGTACTCCTCGGTGAGGTCGTACAGCAATCCCATCTCGGAGAGGATCGCCAGCTCGATCTCCAGGAACTCGATCGGCGCGCGGGTCACCGTCAACTCGGAGTGCGTGACGATCGCCGCGGTCAGCAGGCTCATCGCCTCTACCGGGTCCTCGGAGGGGGAGTAGTCGACGTCGACGGCGATGTCGGGGATCCCGTGGACGACGAGGGTCGTGGTGCCGATGCCGTCGATGCGCACCCCCAGCAGTTCCAGGAAGAAACACAGGTCCTGGACCATGTAGTTCGGGCTCGCGTTGCGAATCGTCGTGACGCCGTCGACGCGGGCCGCGGCCATCAGCGCGTTCTCGGTGACGGTGTCCCCGCGCTCGGTCAGGACGATCGGGCGCTGCGGGCTCACCGAGGGGTCGACCGTGGCGTGGTAGAAACCTGTCGTCGCGGTGATGTCGAGCCCGAACGGACGCAACGCGACCATGTGGGGTTCGACCGTGCGGGTTCCGAGGTCGCAACCGCCGGCGTAGGGAAGCTGGAACTCCTCGTAACGGTGCAGGAGTGGCCCGAGCAGCATGATGATGCTGCGGGTGCGACGAGCGGTCTCGCCGTCCATCGCGTCGAGGTGGAGCTCCTCGGGGACGTCCAGGACGAGGTCGGCCTCGTTCACCCACTGGTAGCGCACGCCGATGCTGGCCAGGACGTCGAGGATCCGGTGGATCTCGAGGATGCGGGCCACCCCGCGCAGGGTCGTCCGGCCGCGGTTGAGCAGGGCAGCGCACAGGAGTGCGACACCGGCGTTCTTGCTGGACTTCACGGCGATGCTGCCCGAGAGCTGACCACCGCCGTGGACGCGCAGGTGGGTGGGGCCGGGACGGCCGATGGAGACGATGTCGTCCTGCAGTGCATGCCCGACGCGTTGCAGCATGTCGATGGAGACGTTCTGCTGCCCCTGCTCCATGCGGTGCACGGCGCTCTGGGAGGTGCCCAGGCGCTCCGCGAGCTGCACCTGCGTCAGGCCGCGATGCTTTCGGGCGTCGCGGATGAGCGTGCCGATCTGGGAGAGGTGATCGCCCGTCGGCGGGATCATCGGCTCAGTGGTGACTGCCATGCGGGGACGCTATCTCACCTGTGAGATAAAGCGTGACAACCCCGGGTCTGCGGAGTGTCGCGGTGGACCTAGCGTGACATGCGTGTCATCCGTTCCCGCTCCCTCGTCCCGCGTGTCGCCTCCGCAACCTTCCGCCCACCCACCCCGGGTCGCCGTTCTCGGCGCCGGCGCCTGGGGGAGTGCCTTCGCGCTCGTCCTCGCCGACGCAGGGTCGCAGGTCAGCTTGTGGGCGCGCCGGCCCGAGGTGGCGGTCGAGATCAACGACCATCGCACCAACCGCGCCTATCTCGGCGACGTGCTGCTGCCCCCCGGGGTGCGGGCCACCTCCGACCCCGCCGAGGCGCTCGCGGGGGCGGACCTCGTCGTGCTCGCGGTCCCCCTGCAGCGCCTGCGCGAACACCTCGTGCGTTGGCGTGCACTGCTACCGGACGTGCCGCTGGTGTCGTTGGCCAAGGGCGTCGAGACGGCCACCGGGCTCTTCGGTTCCGAGGTCGTCGCCGACGCGACCGGAGTCCCCGCCGCCCGGGTCGTCGCGATCTCCGGGCCCAACCTCGCGGCCGAGGTCGCCCGCCGCGACCCGGCTGCCACGGTCGTCGCCAGCCGGGACGGTGCGGTGGCCCACCAGGTCGCGGACGCCTGCAGTTCACCCGCCTTCCGGCCCTACCTGTCCGCCGACGTGTTGGGAGTCGACGTCGCGGGAGCGGTGAAGAACGTGGTGGCGCTCGCCGTCGGGATCACCGAGGGGGCCGGGCACGGTGCCAACGCGCGGGCGGCCATCCTGACCCGCGGACTCGCCGAGACCGCGCGCCTGGGGATGGCGCTGGGCGCGTCCGAGTCGACGTTCACCGGGCTCGCCGGGGTGGGTGACCTCGTCGCGACGTGCGGGTCACCGCTCTCGCGCAACCACCGGGTCGGGGTCGCGCTCGGTCGCGGTGAGGTGTTGAGCGCGGCGCTGGCCGCCGCGGGCGGGACGGCCGAGGGGGTGGCCTCGGCCCCCGCCGTCCTCGCACGAGCTGCCCGGGTGGGGGTCGAGTTGCCGCTGGTGGCCGAGGTCGTGGCCGTCGTCAGTGGAACGCGATCGCCGCGCGAGGCCGCCGACCGGTTGCTGTCGCGCGCGAGGACGACTGACGGCCCGTGATGTGGGACGTCTCGATCCCCGGCGTTCAGGCGAGGGTGTCGAGGGCCTGGGCGAGGTCGTTCCAGAGGTCCTCGAGGTCCTCGACACCGACGGAGAGGCGAAGCAGATCCTCCGGGACCACCTTCGGCTCCCCGGTGTGGCGACGACGGCGCTCGATGAGGGATTCGACCCCGCCGAGGCTGGTGGCGGGGACCCAGAGTCGCACGGCGTCCACCACCGCGTCGGCCCCGGCTGCACCGCCGACCACCTCGATCGAGACGAGCGCTCCGAAACCCGTCATCTGCTGCCGCGCGAGCGCGTGGCCCGGATCGGTGGGCAACGAGGGATGGCGCACCCTCGTCACCGCGGGGTGTTCGAGCAGGCGGCGGGCCAGTACCGCGGCGCTGGCCTGGGAGCGCTCCAGGCGCAACGGCAGCGTCCGGATGCCCCGCAGGGCCAGGAACGCCTCCAGCGGGCCCGGGATGGCCCCGTGCAAGGTGCGGTGCGCCGTGAGCGCCGCCGCCAGGATCTCGTCCCGGGTGACGACCGCGCCCAGGACGACGTCGGAGTGGCCCGAGAGGAACTTCGTCACCGAGTGCACGACGACGTCGGCGCCGAGTTCCAGCGGTCGTTGCAGCAAGGGCGTGGCGAAGGTGTTGTCCACCACCACGACCGCACCGTGCTCATGACCGGCCGCGGCGAGGGCGCGCAGGTCGGCGACCTCCAGCAGCGGGTTGGTGGGCGACTCCAGCCACAGCAGCACGGGACCCGTGAGTCGTTGCAGCGCAGCGCGCACCACGCTCACGTCGTTGATGTCGACATGTTCGACGTGGGCCCGCCCCTGCGAGGCCAGCAGCGCCGTCAGTGCGTGGGTGCCGTTGTAGGCACCGAGCGGGACGAGCACCGTGGCGTCGGCGGGGACGAGGTGCAGGGCCGCGGCCACGGCCGCCATCCCCGAGGCGAACGTGAGCGCACGCCCACCCTCCAGACCGCCGATCGCCTCCTCCAGTGCCTGCCAGGTCGGGTTGTCGAAGCGTCCGTACCCCAATTCCGAACCCGCCATCGACCCACCGCCCACGTACGTGGCGCTCAAGGTGACGGGGGTGTTCAGCTGGCTGTCCAGGGCCCGGGGCGGTCGGCCCGCCACGACGGCGAGGGTGGCAGGGGACAGGGCGGCGTTCGGCGCGTCTCGGTCGGGCACGCTGGCACCCAATCACACCGCCGGTAGGGTCTGCGCCGATGAGCAGCCCAGGTAACCCCAGATCGCGCGTCGCCGTCGTGTTCGGCGGTCGCTCCTCCGAGCATGCCGTCAGTTGCGTGACCGCGGCCGGAGTGCTGGCCGCGATCGACCGGGAACGCTACGACGTCGTCCCGATCGGCATCACGACGTCTGGTCGGTGGGTGCTCGTGGCCGACGACCCGTCGTCGTTCGAGCTCAGCAACGGGAAACTCCCCGAAGTGCCGGCGGCGGGTATCCAGGTGGCACTCTCCCAGGAGGTCGCCTCCCGAACCCTTCGGTCCCTGGCCGACGAGGACTCAGAAGTGACCGCGCTGCAGCACATCGACGTCGTCCTACCGCTGCTGCACGGGCCCTTCGGCGAGGACGGCACCCTGCAGGGGCTCTTCGAACTCTCCGACACCCGCTACGTCGGCTCGGGCGTCCTGGCGTCCGCGGCGAGCATGGACAAGCAGGTGATGAAGGTCCTGCTCGCCGGTGCCGGCCTCAACGTCGGCCCCTGGACGACGTTCACCGCCCGCCGCTGGGCCGCGGACCCGGTCGCCTGCCGCGCCGCGGTGGCCGACCTCGGCTACCCCGTGTTCGTCAAACCGGCCCGCGCGGGGTCCAGCATCGGGATCACCAAGGTGGGCGATCCCGCGGGTCTCGACGCAGCAGTCGCCGAAGCCGTCGCGCACGACCCCAAGGTGGTCGTCGAGGCGACCGTGACGGGCCGCGAGATCGAGTGCGGTGTGCTGGCCGACCTCGGGGGCGGGGTGCCGCTCACCAGTCTGCCGGGCGAGATCGAGCTCGTCGGCGGTCACGACTTCTACGACTTCGAGGCCAAGTACCTCGACTCCGACAACGTGCGGTTGACCTGTCCCGCCGATCTGCCGGCGGAGACCGTCGAGGCCGTGCGGCGCACGGCGGTCGAGGTGTTCGAGGCCATGGGCGCCGAGGGGCTGGCGCGGGTCGACCTCTTCGTCGACCCCGCCCGTGGGGCGGAGGGGATAGTGGTGAACGAGATCAACACGATGCCCGGGTTCACCCCGTTCTCGATGTACCCGCGCATGTGGGCCGCGACCGGGATCGACTACCCCGAGCTCGTCGATCGGTTGCTGCAGCTGGCGTTGCATCGTCCGACCGGACTGCGCTGACCAGGAGCCCGTTTCGGGACGCTGACCAGGAGCCCGCTTCGGGACAGCCCCGCGACGTGGAGCGTCCGGGCACCGGCTCAGACGCACGTCCGGGTCTGGGGGATGTGCGACACCGCGTCGGCGAGGTCGACGAGCTTCGAGCTGGCCTGGTCGGTGCTGATGCCGTTGCCGAAACGCACGGTGACCTCCACGGCCGGGTCGCGGCCGTAGGTGAGGAATCGCACGGCCCTGTCGTTGCGGGCATCCTCGATCCAGTCGATGCTCGACCCCGCGTCGGGCCCGATCGGCAGGCAGCTCTTCGTCGTCGGCCCCACGATCGGTCCACCGCAGCGCAGCACGACCTGATCGTCCCCCCAGGCCGCGACCCCGACGGCCCCCTGACGGCGGGCACCGAGGCCGTCGAGGTCGGCGGGCAGGGCGCTGAGCAGGCTCGCGCACGCCGGGTTGTCCGCGTCGGGTGCAGCCTGCACGGATGACGACCCGCGGACATAGGCCCACACCGCGACCGCGACGACGACGAGGACCACCGTTGCGACCAGGAGGCGGTTGCGGCCGGGGGTGCGGGGCGGGGGTGCGGTGCTCATCGCCCAGTAGTGTGACGGGCACCCCGCGACCTCCGGTGCCGGGCCAGGTAGTTCGTCGTAGTGGTCTGGGTCGCAGTAGTGGTCAGGTCGTTGCAGTGGTCAGGTCGTTGAGTGGTCTGTGCGGTCGGGATGCCCTCTCGAGCTGTGGACAGGAGCGGTGTGCGGGTCGGGGACCTCGACGAGACGGCATTGTTGGCCCGGGTCATCCCGCGGTTACCGACGCAGGCTCTGCTGGGCCCGGGTGACGACGCCGCTGTCGTCGCAGCTCCGGACGGGCGGGTCGTCGCCACCACCGACATGCTCGTCGAGTTCCGTGATTTCCGCCGGGACTGGTCGACGGGCGCGGACGTGGGTTGGAAGGCGGCCGCGCAGAACCTCGCCGACGTCGCCGCCATGGGTGCCACCTGCACGGGACTGCTCGTGAGCCTCGGCCTGCCACCCACCCTGGACGTGTCCTGGGTTGACTCCTTCGCTACCGGGTTGGGGGAGGCGTGCCGGCACTTCGGCGCCGTCGTCGTGGGCGGGGACCTCTCGGGGGCGAGCGAGATCGTGGTGGCCGTGACCGCGCTGGGCGACCTCGCGGGCCGCTCGCCGCTCCGGCGCTCCGGCGCCTGTCCGGGTGACGTGGTCGCGGTCGCGGGAGTCCTCGGCGGTTCCGCGGCCGGGTTGGATCTGCTGCGCGAGAACCGCTTCGACGGGCCTTCGGACCTACTGGCCGCACACCGCCGACCGCGACCGCCACTGGCCGCCGGGCCGGTCGCGGCGCTCGCCGGGGCGAGCGCGCTGATGGACGTGAGTGACGGTCTGCTCCGCGACGGCGCCAGGATCGCGGTTGCCAGTGGTGTGAGCCTCGCGCTGCGCACGGACGCGACGGTGCTGGGGTCCTGGGCGGCCGCGCTGGCGGTTGCTACCGGCGCTTCGGCTGTGACGGCGCAGGGCTGGGTGCTGACCGGTGGGGAGGATCACGCCCTGCTCGGTTGCTTCCCGCCGGAGTTGGAACTACCGGCCGCCTTCGCCGCGATCGGGACGGTCCGGGCCAGTGGTCGCGACGCCGTCACCGTCGACGGAACGCGGTGGGCCGGACCCGGGGTCGGCTGGGATCATTTCGGATAGCGGGTCGACGGCTCCCGGACGCACTACGGGTTGCCAGAACGCACTGCGGTATGACCAGAACGCACTGCGGTATGACCAGAACGCACTGCGGGGCCGGTCCCGTGATGGGACCGGCCCCGCAGGGTGGTTCAGCGCGAACGGGTCGTTCTCGGCAAGGTGGTCAGCGAGTGACCTTGCCCGCCTTCAGGCAGGAGGTGCACACGTTGAGACGCTTGGGGGACCCGTTGACAGTGGCCCGGATCCGCTGGATGTTCGGGAGCCACATGCGGTTGGTCCGCCGGTGCGAGTGCGAGACGCTCTTGCCGAAGCCAGGGCCCTTGGCGCAGATGTCGCAGTTGGCAGCCACGGGGAACTCCTGAAGTCGAACGGATGAGTGACGGCGTCCGGGAGGACGCCGCGTGGCACCCGGAGGTCCGGACACCACGAAGGACGATAGCCGAGGTCGGCCCATGCGAGCGAACCGGCCGTCCCGACGGGGAGGGAACGGGGACGACGGGCGCTGCGCACAGCGATGAGAGCTGCGCGCAACACTTCCAGCGGCGCGCAGTAACCTGCCCACGTGGACGAGCTGGACGCACCGTTGTCCAGCCGGGTCGATGCGAGATTCGCGAAGCTGCTGGCCGCCGAGCTGGGGATCGAGTCCGTACGTGACGTGCTGTGGCACCTGCCGCGCCGTTACGCGGAGCGTGGGCAACTCACCCCGATCCGTCACCTCGTTGCGGGGGACGACGTCACGATCGTCGCGCGCGTCGCCTCGGTGAACGGGCCGCGGCCCATGCGCAACCGGGCCGGCGCGCTGCTGCAGGTCAAGCTCTCCGACGGTCAGGACACCGTGGGGCTCACCTTCTTCGCGCGACACCAGGGCCAGTTCCGGCACCACCTCGACGAGCTGCAACCCGACCGGGTCGTCCTCGCCTCGGGCAAGGTCGAGGTGTTCAACGCCACCTGGCAGTTGGCCCGCCCCGACTACCAGCCCCTCGACGACGGCGCGGGCGACGCAGCGGACCTCGCGGGCAAGCCCATCCCGCTCTACCCCGCCACGGGCAGGACCCCGAGCTGGAAGATCGCCAAGGCCGTCGCCGCCGTCCTGGACACCACGACCGAGCTGCCCGAGATCCTGCCGCCCGAGGTCGTGCGCTCCGAAGGGTTGCTCTCGCCGCTCGCGGCGATCAAGGCGGTGCACGAGCCCCGTGAGAAGGCCGACGTCACCCGTGGTCAACGGCGGCTGCGTTACGAGGAGGCCTTCGTGCTGCAGACGGGGCTGGCACTGCGCCGGGCCAGCACGGCGTCGGAGCGCTCCGTGGCCCGTGTCCCCACCGCCGACGGCATCAGCGCAGCGTTCGAGGCGCGCCTGCCGTTCCCGCTCACGGGGTCGCAGCGGGCGGTGGGCGAGGAGATCTCCGCCGACCTCGCGCGCGAGCACCCCATGCAGCGACTGCTGCAGGGCGATGTCGGTTCCGGCAAGACCCTCGTCGCGTTGCGCGCCATGCTCAGCGTCGTCGACTCGGGTGGGCAGGCGGCACTGCTCGCCCCCACCGAGGTCCTCGCCTCCCAGCACCTGCGCTCGATCACCGCGATGCTGGGTGATCTGGCGCTGGGCGGTCTGCTGGGCGGGGACGCGCGGGGCACCAAGGTCGCGCTGCTCACGGGGTCGTTGGGTGCCGCGCCACGACGAGCGGCGCTGCTCGCGGCCGCCAGCGGGGAGGCCGGGATCGTCATCGGTACCCATGCGTTGCTCGAGGAGCACGTGCAGTTCGCCGACCTCGGCCTCGTCGTCGTCGACGAGCAGCACCGGTTCGGGGTCGAGCAACGCGACGCCCTGCGGGCCAAGGCGTCCAGCGTTCCCCACCTGCTCGTCATGACGGCCACCCCGATCCCGCGGACCGTGGCGATGACCTTGTTCGGTGACCTCGAGACGTCGGTGCTCACGGAACTGCCGCCTGGTCGGGCCGAGATCACGACCATCGCCGTCCCGTTGCAGAAGCCGAAATGGGTCGACCGGGTGTGGGAACGGGTGGCCGAGGAGGCTGCCGCCGGGCACCAGACCTACGTCGTGTGCGGGCGCATCGACGGTGACGACAGCGCCACCCCCGCAGACGGTGGTGACGACGGTGGTGACGGTGGTGGCGAACCCCCGCCCGAGGACAGGGACGGGGGCGGGAAGGGCGGCAAGGAGAAGCGGCGTCCGCCGGCCGCGGTCGCCGACGTCGTCGAGATCGTCCGCAACCACCCCGCGACGGCCGGTCTGCGCATCGAGATCCTGCACGGGCGGTTGCCGCCGGCCGAGAAGGAGGAGGTCATGCTCCGTTTCGGGGCGGGTGAGATCGACGTCGTCGTGGCCACCACGGTGGTCGAGGTCGGGGTGGACGTCCCCAACGCCGCCGCCATGGTCGTCGTCGACGCCGACCGGTTCGGGATCTCTCAGCTGCACCAGCTGCGCGGTCGCATCGGACGCGGCGGCCTGCCCGGAACCTGTTTCCTGCTGACCGAGGTCGAGCCGGGTTCCCCGGCCGGTCAACGGTTGCAGGCTCTGGTCGACACCCGGGACGGGTTCGAGCTCGCCCGGCTCGACCTCGAACAACGCCGCGAGGGAGACGTGCTCGGGGCCGCCCAGTCCGGGCGGCGTTCTTCGCTGAAACTGCTCGGGGTCCTCAAGGACGCCGACGTGATCGCGCAGGCACGCGCGGCGGCCACCGCGCTCGTCGCCGAGGACCCCGGCCTCGAACGGCACCGGGCGCTGGCGGCCGCCGTGGCGGACCGGGTCAGTGGTGACACCGAGAGGTTCCTGGAACGCGCGTGAGTCCTGATCCCCAGAAGCCCCAGAATCCCCAGAAGTCTCAGAAGGCCGACCCGAGGAGAGCCGCCGACACCAGGTCGGGTTCGTCGAGGAAGAAGAAACCCCAGCGTGAGGTCCTGCTCGCGTTGCAGGGACTGCGCGTCGGTTACGGCGACCCGGTGTGCGCACCGGTGGACCTCGAGATCGGGGTGGGTGAGGCGGTCTGCCTCGTTGGTGCCAACGGTGCCGGCAAGTCGACCGTCCTGCGCGCTGTCGCGGGGTTGCTGGAACCGTTGGGCGGCAAGGTCCTGCTGCGCGGTCGGGCCATCGACGAACGCTCCGCGGAGTTCCGTCGCCAGGTCGCGTGCGTCTTCGACGAGGACGCCTGGTTCGCGGAGCTGTCCGTGGCCGAGCACCTGGAACTCGTCGCCCGCGGGCACGGCGTCCGTGACATCGAGGCCGTGGTCGACGCCGAGCTCGAGGCGCAGAAGCTCACGGGAGCGGCCGACCAGCTGCCCACGTCGCTCTCCAGTGGTCAGAAGCGGCGGTTGCTGATGGCGGCGGCGCTGGTCCGCCCGCGGGCCCTGCTGCTGCTCGACGAACCCGAACAACGCCTCGACCCGACGGGCCGCGAGACGCTCGCCGCCCGGCTCGCAGCGGAGCGCGACGCGGGGACGTCGATGCTGCTCGCGACCCACGACGTCGTGCTGCTGCGCCACCTCGCGGATCGCGCCGTCGTCATCGACGACCACCCTGACGGAGCGTCCTGCCGGGTCGTGGACGCCGAGGAAGCGGCGCGGATCGTCAGCGACCCGGTCCAGTGAGCGACCCGGGCCCGATCGCGGCACCCCTCGACGAACCGCCCGGGTCGTTGCCCGGGCCGAGGGCCGACCAGCCCTACCCGACGCGCCGAGAGCTCGTCCGCGAGGCCGCGCCGTCGACGTCCGCGCGCGGACTGCGGGCCACGATCACCGACACCTACACCACCGTGCTCGAGGTCGCCCTGGCCACGCTGTTCCTCATCGGGGGCAGTTCCTCGTTGCGCACCTCGTTGCAGGCCGGGTTGGCCTCTCGTGCCGACGGCCCGGGTTACCTCACCAGCACTTCCGCCGTCCTCGTCGCCGCGGGTCTGTCCTGCGCGATCGTCGCGTTCGGGCTCGCGGCGCTGTGTCGCCTCGGGCCCGTCAGCCTGGGCACCGCTCCCACGACGTGGTGGACGCCACTGCCGGTGCCGCGCGCAGACCTGCTGCGTCCTGTGCTGCGCAGCCGGGCGCTGATCAGCGCGCTCGCCGGTGGTCTCGTCGTGGCCTGGGCGTCCTCGGTCGGGTTCGGGGTCACGGGTGAGTTTACCGGTGCCACCGTCCTGCCCGGGCTTCTCGGCGGATTCGGCCTCGGGGCCGGTGCGGCCGTGGCCGGGTACGCCCTGATCCTGCGACCCGCGATCCGCGGGGGCATCCCTGCGCTGCTGCGGGCCGGGATGCTGTTGGACGCCCTCGGGGTGGCGCTGGTGCTCGCGCTCGCGGTCTCGTCGTTCGCGCGGGTGGGGGTCGATGCCGTGCACCCCACCGCTCTCACCCTTCCCGCGCTCGTCGTCGCGGCGGTGGCCCTCGTCGTCCTCGTCGTCGTGGGGCTGCGTTCGTGGCGCGACGTCGCCGACACCCCCGCGCCCTCGCTGCGTCGCGGAGCCGCGCGGTTGGAACGACTCACGTCGTCGGTGTTGCAGTTCGACGTCCGCGAGTTCGGGCGCGCCCTCGCCGCGGACGCACCCGGGCAGCGTCGTCACTCTCGGTACGCCACCGGGCGGCGTGTCCGCTGGGTGTCGGGCCCGGTGAGCGCGGTGCTCCTCGCGGACTGGCTGCTGCTGCGTCGCCAGCCGCGTCGGCTCGTGACCTCGGGGGTCCTGCTGTTCGTCCCCCTCGTCGTCGCCGCGGGCACCTCGGCGCACCGCGCCGTCGCGGCAGCCCTGTTGTGGGTGGCCGGGTACGCCGCGGCCACGACGTTGGCCGAGGCGGCCCGCGGCACGGTGCTGGCCCCTGCGGCGGCCCGCACACTGCCGATCTCCTCGACCCGCCT
>JBPBQU010000173.1:0-15189 GCA_050955085.1 Janthinobacterium lividum
CGGGGCCGAGGCCGAAGTTCGGGTCGAGCAGCGCCTTGTAGGCGATGGAGACCGCGGCCGCCGAGAGCAGCAACGGGAGGAAGTACAGGACGGCCAGCACGGCCCGGTACTTCTGGTTGCCGGAGATGAACACCCCGAGAAGGATGCTGAGCGGGGTCTGCGCCAGCCAGGAGAGTGCCATCAGGAGGAAGGTCACCCACAAAGCGTGCGGGAGGCCCGGGTCCGTGAGCACGGTCTTCCAGCTGGCGAGCCCGGCGAAGTTGATGGCTCCGATGCCGTCCCACGACGTGAAGCTGAGGACGACGACCCCGATGAGCGGGACGACGGCGAACGCCAGGAACACCAGAAGGGCGGGCAGCACGAGCCACCCGAGTTTCCCCGTCGACGTGTGGGCCGACGGGCGGAGTTCCGCCGCGGTCGTGCTGGGAGCCGTGCTCACGGACGTGCTCACGAGCCGATGGCCTTGTTCATGGTGTCGGCGAACTGCTGCGGGGTGATCGAGAGACCGAAGAGCTTCTCGATGCTGTCCAACAGCGTCTCGGCCTCGTTCGGGGACAGTGCCTGGTCCCAGGACTGGGCGAAGGACTTGGCGTTGACGGCGAGGTCGTAGACGAAGGTCAGCCACTCGGCGTCGTCGGACGAGGCGAGCTTGGAGTCGATGCCCTTGACGATCGGAACCTCGCCGGCCTCGGAGATGTAGGCCTCCGCCTCCTTGTCCTGCAGCAGCCCACCCTTGAAGAAGGCGAGTGCGATGTCCTTCTGCGCCTGGGGCGCCTTCGAGGAGATCGAGACGTACTGGGCCGGGTTGCCGAAGGTGTTGGTCGGGTCGCCCTTGCCACCCTCGACACCGGGGAAGTTCATGTACCCGAGGTTGCCACCGGAGACGAAATCGCCACCGTCGGACTTCATCGAACCGTAGGTCCAGGTGCCGTGCAGCATCATGGCGGCCTTGCCGGTGTACAGCAGCGCCTGGTCCGCATTGGAGTCGGCGGTGATGGACGCGAAACCGTTGATGAAACCGTTGGCCTTGACGAGCTCCTGCACCTTGGCGAGGGCATCGAGAGCACTCGGGTCGGACCACGAGTTCGCCGTGCCGTTGTAGATGGCCTCGAACACCTCGGGGCCGCCGATGCGGTCGAAGAGCAGCTCGAGCCACATCATGTTCGTCCAGCGCGACTGCCCACCGAGGGAGATCGGGGCGATCCCCGCGGCGTTGAACTTCGTGACCAGCGCCATCAGCTCGGTCCAGCTGGTGGGCGGTTCGGCGCCGACCTGCTGGAAGAGCTTCTTGTTGTAGAAGAGGACCAGGGGCTGCACGGTCTCGGTGGGCAGGCCGTAGATCTTGTCGTCGACGGTGCCGGCCGCGAAGGCCGAGTCGAACAAACGGTCCTTGACCGCGGAGTTCGTCTGCAGCCACGACGTCAGGTCGTCGACCTGGCCCGCCTTCGCGTAACTGCGCAGGGTGCCGCCGCCCCAGCCGAAGATGATCGTGGGGGCCTGGCCGGCGCCGATGGCCGTCTTGATCTTGGCCTTGTAGGCGTCGTTCTGGAACGAGCTCGTGACGATCTTCTGGTCCGCGTGCGCCGAGTTCCAGTCGTCCACGGCCGCCTGACGGATGCCTTCCTTGGGCTGACCCGTCAGGATCCAGTCGGTGGCCTGGTCCGAGCTGGCCTTCCCTGGGCCTGAGTTCCCGCACGAGGCGAGCACCGTCGCGACCAGCGGGGTGGCTGTCGCCAGGGCCAGGAAGGACCTGCGGGAGGTTCGGTTCTGATCCACTCTGATCTCCGTTGCGCCGAGCCGCGTCCCTGCGGCTGCTCACTCTCGTTGCGGCGGGTGCCGCTCGCAGATCCGGGAGGATCCACTCCGAACGCCGCCGAAAGCTTTCGACGTCGTCGTCTTCACCGGACGATAGGTGTCGGGGGCCGAACCGGTCAAGCACCGGCGCGGCATTTCCCCCGACGTGAGCAATCCCGGTGTCCCACAAGCTGTCGCCGGTCTCGATACGATCTCGAAAGGTTTCGGAAGGGGGTGCCCAGGACGGTGGCCGACGGTTACAGTCACCACGAAGAAGACGATTCCAACGGGGGAATCGACTCCCGGAGCTCCGAGGAGGGCACGTGCTCGAGCGCCCCGTGCGGCCACGAGCCGCCGAACGCCCCACGCTCGCCACCATCGCCGCGAGCGCAGGGGTTTCCGTCGCCACCGTCTCGAAGGTCGTCAACGGCCGCGAGGACGTCTCCCCCGGGACGCGCGCCCTCGTCGAGGACCTGCTCGCCCGCCATGACTACGCCCCGCCCTCCGGGCGCCGGACGGTCACGGCCGGAACGACGATCGAGTTCCTCATCGACGGCGACTTCTCCTCCTACGCGACGCAGGTCGTCGACGGTGTCGTGCACTCGGCTGCGGAGGAAGGTGTCGCCGTGGTCGTCGGGCAGCTGCGCGACGGTCCCGGCCAGCGCTACCCGGTACCACCGCGGCAGTGGGCCCGCGATTTGCACGCTGCTGGTCGCAGCGGTGTCATCGTGGTCACGGGTGAGCTGACGGCCGCCCACGTCGACGCGCTGGGCCAGGCCAAGATGCCCCTGGTGGTCATCGACCCCCTCAACCTGCCGCGCATCGAGGTGGTGAGTGTCGGGTCGACGAACTTCACGGGTGGCATGAGCGCGACGCACCACCTGCTCTCGCTGGGGCACCGCCGCATCGCCTTCGCCGGCGGTCCTCCGCTGTCCTCGTGCAACCAGGCCCGCCAGCACGGTTACCGAGCGGCCCTGGAGAACGCCGGTATCGACCCCGACCCCGGGCTCGTGCTCAACGAGACCTTCGACTACGACGCCGGTCGGCGCGCGGGCGCTCGGTTGCTCGACCTCCCCGAACCACCCACCGCGGTGGTGGGCGGTTGCGACTCCATCGCCCTCGGTGTCATGGAAGCCGCCCGGGTGCGCGGCCTGCGGGTTCCGGACGACCTCGGCGTCGTCGGGTTCGACGACACCGAACTCGCCGCGATGGCCGCTCCCCCGTTGACGACGATCAGGCAACCGCTGCGGGAGATGGGCCGCGTCGCGCTGCACACGCTGTTACGCCTCGCGGGCGGGCAACGACTGGAGTCGCATCACGTGGAGCTCGCGACGGAACTCGTCGTACGGGGCTCGACCGCGCCCTACCGGCGCTGAGCGTCAGGCCCGATCGCGCCCGAGCAGCACCAGCGTGGTGTCGTCGCCCTCCGCGTCCGGCACGACCGTCATCAACCGGTCCGCGAACGCACCCAGTGCGGCGGCGCTCTCCTGCTGCGGACCGACCTCGGCCGCCTGCCGCAACTGGGCGATGGTGTCGTCCAGTGCGACACCGCGGCGTTCCACCAGACCGTCGCTGTAGAGCACGAGCAGGCCACCCGCGGGGAGATCGAGCACGACGTTCTCCGCCCGTCCGGAACCGACGCCGAGCATCGGACGCGGCGGGATGTCCAGGACCTGTGCGACGCCGTCGACCACGAGCAACGGCGGCGGGTGCCCCGCGGACGCCATCTGGGCACGCCCGCTCGCCCGGTCGAGGACGACGATGACGGCGGTGGCCATGTGATCGGTGAACAGGGCACTCACCAGCGAGTCCAGCCGGTCGAGGCAGGAACCGGGTGAGTGACCCTCCAGCAGGTAGGCGCGCAGTGCGGTGCGCAGCTGCGCCATCGCGGCGGCGGCGTGCACACCGTGCCCCGCGACGTCACCCACGACGACGGCGACGCTGCCGTCGGGGAGTTCGAGGGCGTCCCACCAGTCCCCCCCGAGCTGACCACCCTGGGCGGGGCGATAACGCGCCAGGACGTTCAACCCGTCGAAATGCGGTGCCTCGTCGAGGACCACGGCGCGCTGCAACGACTCCGCGATGGCGATCTGGTCACGGGAGCGACCCAGCACGATGCTCGTGAGCTGGCTGCGCAACCGATCGGCGATGTCGGCATGCCAGCGTTGCCACGGCAGACTGCGCCCGCGGACGACCTCGCGCCACTTGTCGAAGGACATCCGGGGGCTGAGCCGGACCTCCGGACCTTCCGCCGCCGCGAGTTCCTTGTTGCGCGGGTCGCCACCCCAGTCGACGACCTCCTCCTGCTCGGGGCGCGTCCACAACAACCAGCGGTCGCCGCCCAACCCCACCCGCAACGCACCTGCCGCCTCATGTTCGACGGCGGACAGGCCAGGGGCCAGGGAGGCGAGGTGGTCGGTGAACGTCGGGGCTCCGTCCGTGCGGGCGAGCATTGCCGCGATCTGTTGCAGGACAGCGCGTCCCGGCACGGTTCCGAGCCGCAACAACCGGGACCCGTCCCACACCGCGGCACCCCCGGCGCCGACGAGATCGAGCAAGCGGGGGTCGGCGACGAGATTGCTGAAGGGATCGCGTCCCGAACCCGACAGGTCGGCCACCATCTCGGCGAGGAGCTCCTGGGCACGCAACGCGTCGTCGCGCTCGTCGGAACGTTCCCGACCGGCGATGAGCTGCGACGCCGTCTGACCGAGGAACTCCGCCGCGGACCGGGCGTCGTAGGAGGGTCGGTGCGGACCGGAGTAGTGGTGGCAGGCGATGAGACCCCAGAGTTCCCCGTCCTGCACGAGAGACACCGACATCGACGACGTCACGCCCATGTTCCTCAGGTACTCGAGGTGGATGGGCGAGACGCTGCGCAGGACCGAGTGCGAGAGGTCGAGCGGCGCACCGGACCCGGGGTCGAGCAACGGTTCCAACCGCGAGGGAAGGTAATCGACGTCGGCGATCAACCGGGTCCAGTTGACGGTGTAGAGCCGTCGCGCCTGGGCGGGGATGTCCGAGGCCGGGTAGTGCAGACCGAGGAACGCGTTGAGATCCTCGCGCCGGTCCTCGGCGACGACTTCACCGTTCCACTGCGCGTCGAAGCGGTAGACCATGACGCGGTCGAAACCCGTCAATCCACGGATCTCGCGCGCGAGTTGCTGCGACAGCTCGGCCACGGTCCTGGTCTCACTGAGCCTCGACACCGCCGCCCGGGCCGAACGGTAGGAGACCGCCGAGACCCCGGTCGTGAAACCCACGGGTTCGACCTCGACGACGAGCCGCTCACCGGAGACGTGCAGGACGACGTCCACCTCGGTCGCGGTGGCGGCGACATCACCCACGAGCAGCGTCAGGTCGGCGCGCAGGGGTTCCGAGAGATCGTCGGCCGCGTCGAGGGTCAGGATCTCGCGCGCCAGCCCCTCGCCGACAACGTCTGCGAGCGGCGATCCGAGGAGTTGCTCCGGTGGGCGACCCAGCAGCAGAGCCGTCGTCCCGGAAGCGACGACGACCTCGTGCGTCCCGCGGTCGACGGCGAGCAGAAAACCGTGCGGCTGGATGGCACCGGGTATGTGGATCGGTTCGCGGTCGCAGTTGGTGAGGTCCACCTCGCCGTAGGCGGGGACGTAAGGGTTCACCTCGGCGCTCACCGGGCCACCGCCGCGAGCGGGGCCAGCCAGTGCTCGAAGGCGGCGAACGTCGCGATGGCCGCCTCGGCCATCTCGTCCACGGCCTCCAGACCCGCATCCTCGACCGCCGCCATGGTCTCCCGCCACCGTCGCCCGGCCCCCTCGCGGCCCGTCAGTGACGTGCACGCCATCGCGGGGACCCCCGCCGCGGTCACCGCCCTGGTGATGAGAGCGCCGCCCAGGGTCGAACCGTCCAGTACGTAACAGACGCCCAGGGCCGCCGGTCGAGAGCGCGCAACGGGTGTGTCGGGGCACTCACGCAGCTTCTCGAGGTCGCAACCCGTGGCCCCGAGGTACCCCAGATCGGCCAGGGCGAAGTCGGCGCGGGCCCGGGCGGCCACGTCGAGCACACCGGGATCGGCTGCGGCCCAGATGCGTAGACCTCGTTCGAGGGGGTTGAAGAGGCCCCATGTCAGCGAGAGCCACTCCCGGTGGCCGTCGAGGTCCCAAGGCCGGGTGAGGACGTCCAACCCCGTGTCCAGACGTTCGTGGGCCGGGGCCGTGGCCACCCGCAGGAGTGCCAGCGGCCCGGCCGCCCCCTGCGCCCGGGCCACAGCATCCGGCACCCGGGCACCCGACGCACGAGCACCCGACGCAGGTCGTCTCACCGCACCGGTATCCGAGCACTCCTCGCCCACACTCCCCATCCCCCCGCTACGGTGACGCACCGTGTCGATGACACCCGCCGCTGGTCGCCCTCCACCAGCACTGATCCTCGATGTCACCCTATGAAGCTAACCGCTCTCGCCGCGTGATGTGACACCCGGTGATCAACCCTGACGGGTCATGGACCTGCGTCGTGCGCATGGAAGCCGGGGGCATCGGGTAGGAACGGGACATGGAATCCACTACACCGCGCCGCCCGATGCGCGTCGCGGTCACCGGCGCCTCGGGCAACGTGGGGACGGCGTTGCTGCGCAGGCTGTCCGCCCCCGCCCCCGGTGACCTCCCGGGCAACCCCCCTCGTGATGGCGACGGCGACCCCATCGGCGCCAGTTCCAGGATGGCCGACGTCGTGGGCATCGCCCGCCGGCTCCCGCCCAGCGATCAGCCGCCGTACTCCGGTGTGGAGTGGGTGTCGCTGGACGTCGCGGGCGCGGGTTCCCAGACACGTCTGAGCGAACTGTTCCGCGGTGTCGACGCAGTCGTGCACACCGCGTGGCTCATCCAGCCCGCCCGCGACCCCGCGGAGATGGCGCGGGTCAACCTGGGCGGCTCCCGGGCCGTCTTCCAGGCTGCCGTGGCGGCCGGCGTCCCCCACCTCGTGCACCTCTCCTCTGTCGGGGTGTATGCGCCCCACCCCGGCAACGACCCGCGGGTGGACGAGTCGTGGGCGGCCACGGGAATCCCAACGTCGCAGTACTCCCGGGAGAAGGCGGTAGTCGAGGCCGATCTCGACCAGCTCGAGCGCTCGCACCCCGAGCTGCAGGTGTCGCGCATGCGCCCGGCCCTGGTCTTCCAACGCGACGCGGGCAGCGAGATCGCCCGCTACTTCATGGGCGGGCTGGTGCCCGCCAGGGTGTTGCGGCGCGTGCCCCTGCCTCTGCTCCCCCTACCCCGGGGGTTGCGACTGCAGGTCGTGCACTCGGACGACCTCGCCGACGCCATCGCGCGGGTGCTCCAGCGCGGCGTGGGCGAAGGGGCCGGCGGCGCCTACAACGTGGCCGACGAACCCGTCCTCGGGGGCCGTGACGTCGGGTCGGCCATGCGGGCCGGTCGGCTGGTGGCGCTCGACCACCGCCTGACCCGCGCGGTGGTGGACGTGACCTACCGGGCCCACATCCACCCCGTGCAACCGGGATGGCTGGATCTGGGGCTCGGGGTGCCACTCCTGGACACCAACCGTGCGCGCCGCGAGCTCGGCTGGTCGCCGTCTCATGCCGCCCGCGATGTCCTCGTCGAACTCCTCGAAGGGATCCAGGGGCACGACGGCACCAGCTCCCCCGCGCTGCGTAGCCGGTCCCTGCTCTCGGCCCGCTCGGGGACCTGACCCACCTCCGCGCCTGTCCCGGGCCTGGGCCCGACGTTTGCCTCGGCTCGGCCGGTCGCAGGGTCCGCGGTCATCCGCTGGCGCAGCGCGGCGAGCACCGCGGCGAGGCGCCTGGAGACCTGGACCTGGCTGAGCCCGACTGCGGCGGCGATCTCAGCCTGGGTCGCCTCGGCCGTGAACCGCAGCGCCAGGATGTGCCGGTCGCGTTCGTCGAGGGCGGCCAGGGCCGGGGCCAGCGAGGTCAGGTCGTCGACCCGGCCGACCTCGTCGCCACCGTCCTCGAGGCGTTCACCCACCGTGAGACCGCCCGGTCCGGAGGGTGCGTCCAGGGACACCGCCGAGTACGCGGCCGCCGCCCGTCGGGCCTCGCGCAGTTCGGTGACGCTGACGTCGAGGCCGCGCGCGAGTACGTCCTCCGGGGCGGGGAGCACCGCCCCGCCTCGCTCCAGCTCACGTTCCAGGACGCGGACGCGGGCCCGGAGTTCCTGCAGGCGTCGCGGCGGTCGGACGTTCCAGCCGTGATCGCGGAAGTGCCGACGAAGTTCACCGGTGATGGTGGGTACCGCGTAGGCGACGAAGGAGGAACCCGCGCCCTCCCGGTAGGCGTGCGCGGCCTTGATGAGCCCCAGGAAGGCGACCTGTACGAGGTCGTCACGGTCCTCGCCTTTGTCGCGGTAACGGGCGGCGAGGGCGCGCGCGAGGTCGAGGTGGTCGAGAACGAGGGTGTCCCCCGAAACGATCCCGGCCCTGGTGGTTTCGGGGGTGGTGCTCGCGCTCACGCGTCCTCCGGGTCGGCGACAACTGACGCCCCAGGCGACCTGCTGCACCCGAGCGATGTCAGTGCAGCATCGCTCCCGACGCCCGGCAACCCGGCCCGCCCCTTGCAACTGCCAGGTTTTAGCAGCGCAGAAGGTTTCGGCAGCGCACAAGGTTTCAGGGAGCCGAGTTGTCACCGACCCCGTGGATCACAGGTGCGGAGCCAGCAGGGACAGATCAGCCGCCGAGAGCCGGTCCTTGGCCGTGGCCGCCTGGTGCCAGTGCGGGTAACGCAGCGGCGAGGCGCTGACCTCGTCGAGACGCGCGCGCTCCTCCGGCGCCAGCGTCAGATCTGCCGACGCCAGGTTGTCGCTCAGTTGCTCCTCGGTACGGGCGCCGATCACCAGTGAGGTGATCCCGGGGCGCCCGAGCAACCATGCCAGGGCGACCTGTGCCGCGGAGACACCGTGCGCGTCCGCCACCTCGACGAGCACGTCGACGACGTCGTAGAGCTTCCCCTCGTCGTGAACAGGTGGTTCGTTCCAGTCGCTGAGATGGCGCGAACCCGCGGGAGCCTGCTGGCCGCGGCGGTACTTGCCCGAGAGCAACCCACCGGCCAGGGGGCTCCACACCAGGATTCCGAGATCCTGGTCGAGGGTGAGCGGAACGAGTTCGTCCTCCGCGTCACGCGCCTGCAAGGTGTAGTGGATCTGCTGGGAGACATAACGCTGGTAACCGTGCGTATCGGCGACGGCAAGGGCCTTCATCAACTGCCAGCCCGTGTAGTTCGAAGCCCCCACGTAGCGGACCTTCCCGCTGCGCACGAGGGTGTCGAGGGCTTCGAGGGTTTCCTCCAGCGGGGTCTGCCCGTCCCACTCGTGAATCTGGTAGAGGTCGATGTAGTCGGTCCGCAACCGCTTCAGGCTGCGTTCGACGGATCGGATCAGGTGGTGGCGCGAGGCACCCCCGTCGTTCGGGCCGGGCCCGGCGACCATGCGGGCCTTGGTGGCCAGCAGGACGTCGTCGCGGCGCCCCTCGAGCACCTCACCGGTGATCTCCTCGCTCAGCCCGTCGGAGTAGATGTCGGCGGTGTCGACGAGGTTGACCCCCGCGGCGAGAGCCAGGTCGACCTGGCGACGCGCCTGCGCCACGTCCGTCGACCCGACATTCGCGAAACCCCCCTTGCCGCCGAACGTCATCGTTCCCATCGTGATCGTCGAGACGCGCAACCCAGAGCGTCCGAGGCGTCGGTAGTCCATGGTGGGGAACCCTACGCCCGTGGCCGTGGGGTCTCGTGACCACGCAGGCGAGAACCGGTGGAACCGGGTTCAGGCATCGACCTCCGTGCTGGTGCTGAGTTCGCGCCAGGTCTCGAGTTCTGCGCGCGAGGCGTCGAGGACGGCACTGAACGCGTCCACCGCATCGCTGCCGAGCAACAACAGTGCGGGAGGTTTCGGCGAGTTCACGGCCGTGATGAGGGCCTGAGCCGCCTTGTCCGGGTCCCCGGGCTGGGTCCCGTGCACGGTGTCGTTCTCCTTGCGCCGTTTGCCCGCCGTCTCGGCGTAATCGGCGATGGCACTGGCGGACTGCGTCAGGGAGCGACCCGCGAAGTCCGTGCGGAAACCTCCGGGTTCGACGGCCATGACGGAGATGCCCAACGGCTGCAGCTCCTGGCGCAATGAACCGGTGACCCCCTCGAGGGCCGCCTTGCTCGCGGCGTAGTAACCCGAACCCGGCGGGCAGATCTGGGCACCGATCGAGGAGATGTTCACGATCGCCCCGGAGCGGCGTTCGCGCATGGCAGGCAGGACCGCCTTGACCATGGCGACGGCTCCGAAGAAGTTCGTGGCGAACAGCTGCTGGACGTCGACCTCATCACCCTCCTCCACCGCGGCCCGGTAGCCGTAACCCGCGTTGTTGACGAGGACGTCGATCGCACCGAATCGTTCCTGGGCCGTCCGGACCGTCTCGCTCACCTGAGCGGGATCGGTGACGTCGAGCGGCAGGGCCAACGCCGTACCCGGGTGCGCCTCGGCGAGGCCGCGCACCCTGCTGACGTCGCGGGCCGTGACGACGGCGTTGTCGCCGCGCGCGAGGACCGCTTCGGCCAGCGCGCGACCGAGGCCGGTCGAGCAACCGGTGATGAACCATGTGGACATGGGGTTTCCCTTCCTGGACAGTGTGCTGCCACCTTAGGGAGTTCCACCGGCGGTGGTGGCCACGACCCGTACGCCTCCCTCGACCGGGCCCGGGCCGGGGACGTGTGGCGCAGGTCGAGGGAACGCGCGGGTGGTGGAGCTCTCCTGCGACGTCACGCTGTCCGGTGTCACACGAGAGCCGCGACACCGCGACCCGTCAGTGGGTACGGGTGGCTCGCGCCACGGTGCGGACGTCGAGCGTCGCGGTGCCGTTCACCACGGTGAGGGTCCCCCCGGCGAAGTCCTGGCGGGTGCCGCCGGTGACCGCGTAGGAATCGCTCACGGGGTAACCCAGGCGGGATGTCTCGAAGCCCTGCGCCGCCCACGCGTCGCGGATCGCACCCGAGACGGCGTGCACGCCGGTGGCCGGGCTGGCATAGACGGAACCCCCGGCGAAGTACTGACCGCTGCCACCACCGACCAGCCCGCCGAACGCGTCACCGGTGGGGTATCCCAACGAGGATTTCTCCCAGCCGCGGGTGGACCAGAAGGTTCTGATCACCCCGGACACCGCATGTGCCCCGGTGGCGGCACTCCAGTAGATGGACCCGTTCTGGAAGTGGGTGAAGGCCCCCTGCGCCAATGTGGTCTCGCCGGTGACCGGGAAACCCAGGGAACCGTTCTCCGAACCCTGGGCCGCGTAGGCACCGAGAATGGCCCCGCTCACGACCTGCGCGCCGGTCGAGGGCGTCCAGTAGACCGTGCCGCCCTGGAAGTGCTGCACCACGCCACCGTCGCGGACACCGGTCTCCGGGCCGGTCGGGTAACCCAGCCGACCGGCCTCCCAGCCGTTGTTCTGCCAGGCCTCGCGGATCGCCCCGCGCACGACCTGCGCACCGCTCGCCGCACTCCAGTACACCGAACCGCCCGCGAAGTGCTGACCGAATCCGCCACCCGCGAGCGGGCCGATCTCGCGACCCATCGGCAGTCCGAGGAGACCGGAGTTCGCGCCCAGGCCCGTGTAGGTCGCGAGAATCGCACCCTTGACGGGTACGCCCGCGTAGGTGCGGGAACCGTCGGGGTTGACCGCCACCAGCGGGGTGCGCCGGGCGGTACCGAAATCCGCGACCCAGTACGAACGCCAGACGTCGCGGGTGCCCGACCAGGTGCTGGTGTAGACGAGGCCGATCCCGATGCCGGTGTACTTCGCGTCCTGCAGGACAGCGCGGTGCGGGTCGGATTTCATCCAGCTGTCGACCGCGAGATCGCCGTTCTCGAGACCGTGGGTGTCAGGGTTTCCGATGTCCGCGGTCGCGACGATCTCACCCCACTGCGGGAAGTCGGACAGCAACGTCGCGAGGTCGGGGTTGTGTTTCATCCCGTCCCCCTGGCCCAGGGTGTCGGCCCAGTTCTGGGCGACGACCTCCAGCGTGGGGTCCAGCGTCACGGCGGGCGCACCCACCTTGGCCCGTTCGCGGTTGAGTCCGTCGAGAATCTGCTGGTGCTGCGTCCCGGTGGACACCACGGGCGCCAGCACCTGCGCGGCCGAGGCAGCCGGCGCACTCGCCAGGACGAAGCCGGGCACGGCGACGAGGGCCGCGAGTACGGGGGCGACCAGACGACTGCGGGAGATTCTCACCCCATAGGCATCGTCGCCGGGGTCAGGTCACCCCAGGGACCACCCGGGTGTCCACCCGGGGTCGTCCTGGACGACGCTGCGTGACGGTGATTGCCCACCCTCCGCCACACCCTCACCCTTTCAGCTCGGCGGGGTCTCGGCGGGGGGGTGATCGACCCTTCTCGGCCGCGGCAGGGCGCTGCTGGGTTGCGCGAGCCCGGGCCACGTCCAGCTTGTCAGTGCGGTCGAGGGGTAGATGCCGTCCTGGTCCTGGACGTGGTCGGTGAGCTGGGTGCAGCAGTCACCGGACATCGACGGGTCCTCCACCAGGGCACCCGTGAGCTCCGGGATGCTCGCGGCCACGTCGGGCCGCGCCCGGGTGACGTTGTCGGGTCGGCGCGGACCTCGGCGCGGACGACCTCACCGGCCCCGTCGGACATCCCGAGTGAGACGTCGGCGTTCCCTCCACAGGTTCTGCGGCTCCCGGTGGTGCGCGGGTACAAGCCCTCGTCCTGCGCCCCTCGTCCTGCGCCCTCGTCCTGCGCATGGCGGGTCGACTGCCTGCCCCGGGTCTGCGGGCGTTCGCGCAGACCACGTTCGGGAGGCGGCGTTCACGAGGTGGCGTTCGAGAGGGGGCGTTCGGGAGGCGGCGCATCGAGGGGCGGGGGTTCTGCGGGTCGGACATCCTGTCTCCTCGAACTGCGCGCTTCTCGAACCGCGCCGGGCCGCACGGGAGTTGCCCGGTCCACGGGACGCGAAAGGGACCCGTCGGCTGAATCTCTGAACGTCTGAATCTCACCCCGACACCGGCGTCGCTACCCCGATCATGCGCGCTCACCGCCGCCCGCGGCAAGAGGTTGGCGGTACCGGATACATCGTTGCAAGGTTGACGACCCGCCACGGCCCGGAGCCCTATGCAGCGTTGCAAAACGCGTGCTAATGTCCCGCAGCACCGGATGGAACAGAGGGGTTCCCCGTGGTCGCGATGCGCGACCAGGCCGGTTCTGCCGTCATGGCCAGCGGCTCAGCGAGACACGTGCACCAGCGAAACGACCGCCAACGACGGCAGGGACGGACACCGCGTGAACAGTCATTCCCCGGCACCCTCTGGAACAGGTGCCTTGACACGGCGATCGCTACTACGTGGGGGCCTCGCGGTCGGTGGCCTCGGCCTCGCCGCGACGACCTCCGGGTGCGGAAGCGCCTTGTCCGCAGGTCTGGTGGGCAGCCAGCTCGCTCCCGGAACCCTGCAGTTCTGGAACCTCTTCGGCGGCGGTGACGGCGCGCGGATGATCGAGATGGAGGACGAGTACCGCAAGCAACAGAACCGCGAGAACTCCCTGGAGGCCGCGACCTTCGCCTGGGGCAACCCGTACTACTCGAAGGTCACGTTGGCGACGCTGGGCAACAAGCCACCCGATGTCGCCGTCGCACACGCCACCCGGGCCGCCAACCTCGCCCAGGCCGGCCTCCTGCAGCCGATCACCGATGAGGTTCTCGCCGCCGGTGGCCTGAGCGCCGCGTCGTTCACCGAGAAGGCATGGGAGTCCGTCAAGGTCGACGGGGTGCCGTACGCACTGCCGCTGGACACCCACCCCTGGGTCGTGTTCTACAACACCGCGGTTCTCGACAAGGCCGGGCTGCTCGACTCCGACGGCAAGCTCAAGCCGATCCAGGGTGCGGACGGCTGGGAGGCCGCGATGACCGCGGCCAAGGAGGCCAGCGGGCAGTGGGGGATGACGACCGGGTCGATCGGTGACAACTCCAACTGCTGGCGCATGGTCAACACCTTGTACTTCCAGACCAAGGACGCACCCGAGTTCCTGTCCGACCAGGGTACGAAGCTGACCTACGACGAAGGCATCCTCAAGGACGTCCTGACCCTCATCCGGTCCTGGGCGGAGAAGGGTCTCATGCCCTCCAACGCCGACACCCCCGGAGCGGAGTCGTCGATGTTCACCGGGAAGTCCGGTTTCTTCCTCAACGGTGAGTGGGAGGTCACCACCGCCCAGGGGATCGCAGACCTCGACTTCGGGATGGCGGCCTTCCCGACGCTCTTCGACCAGCCCGCGGCGCACGCCGACTCGCACACCTTCGTCCTTCCCAGGATGGACCGCGACGACGCTCAGCTCACCCGGGCCATGGGATTCGTGAAGTCGATGCTCGACCAGAGCATGACCTGGGCCGCGGGCGGTCACATCCCCGCCTACGCCGAGACGTTCGCGAGCACCGACTACCAGAACCTCGAGCCGATGCACGACTACGCGGACGCGGCCAACTACGCGGTCTACGACTCCCCCGCCTGGTACTCCGGTTCCGGTTCCAACTTCGAGAACGTCGTGGGTTCCGAGATCGGGCTGGTCATGCAGGGTCTCTCCACCCCGGACGCGGCACTGTCGTCCATCCGCTCCCAGCTCAGCAGTTACGCCAGGACGGCGAACCCGCTGTGAGCCGGCCCACGAACCCCGGAGGCGACCTCCTGTGACCACAATCACCCTCACCGACAAACCGGTGATCTCCCGGATCGGCCGGAACAAGGCCATCAGATCCGAGAGCCAGACCAGGCCGGCCTGGTTGTTCCTGGCCCCGTTCGCCTTCTTCTACCTGGCGTTCCTCATCGGCCCCGCGCTCTACATGCTCGTGGCCAGCTTCTTCGACACCAGCCTGGTGAAGTCCGGGCTGGGTTCGTTCGCGGGCCTGTCGAACTACGCTGAGATGCTGGGCAACCCCAGCTTCTGGGGGTCGATGTGGCACACGTTGCAGTTCACGATCTACACGGTCCCGCCGCTGGTCGTGCTGTCCTTCGTCTTCGCCGTGCTGGCCAACCGGATGACACGTGGCTCGTGGTTCTGGCGGTTGGCGTTCTTCGTCCCCTACATCCTGCCGTCGGCCAGCGTCTGCCTGATCTGGGGTTTCATGTTCTCGGCCGATACCGGGTTGTGGCCGACGATCCAGAAGTGGTTGGGCGCCATCGCCCCGAACCCGGTCCTGGGGTCCCCGAACCTGGCGATGGTCGGGATCGCGATCACCACCATCTGGTGGACCATCGGTTTCAACTTCATCCTCTACCTGGCCGGCCTGCAGGACGTCCCGCGTGAGCTGTACGAAGCGGCGGCCCTCGACGGTGCCACCGCCTGGCAGCAAATCCGCTTCCTGACCATCCCACTGCTCAGCCGGACCACCACCCTGGTGATCCTGCTGCAG
>JBPBQU010000174.1:0-14669 GCA_050955085.1 Janthinobacterium lividum
CATCAACGACGACCGAGGCCCCCACCCACGACGCACCCGCATCCTGCACCAACGCGCGGACGGTCAGCACCTGCCCACCGGTGGCAACCCAGTCATCGACGAACAGCACCCGATCCCCTGAACGCACCAGATCACGGCGAAAGCCCAGCCGCAGGTGACGGTCCTGGTAGTCCGGTGGCGTGGTGCGCTGCCACCAGGCGTCACTGTCGCCAGCGCGGGAGGGGGCCTTGCGAACCTCGACAAAACCCACACCGAGGTGAGCTGCGACCAGAACCCCCAGCAGCATCCCCTTCGATGCCGGGCCCGCGACCACCGTGGGCGCCGCGTCCAAGGCTGGCGCGGCCAGTGCCGGTCCCAGACCCGCGAGCAGCTGGGCATCGCGCCACCAACCAGTCACATCAGCCAGCGGTTCCTGCCCAGCATCACCGCGCCAGCGCATCTCCTGCCGCAGCCGCTTCCGCACCTCATCGCGCTCCATCGACAGCATCATCGACGTCTCACATCGCCACATCCAGTCATGCCGCCGTTCTCGAGCGGAGGCCGCAGTCAGTGAGTCGGCGTAGAGCACACGTGCCGCTCTGTAACGCTCGTGACACGTACTGGTGTGGCTGCTCACCAGGGAGCTGCCGGAGCGGAAACGAGCCATGCGACAGCACGATGCCGAGACCGACCTTGACGACCTCGACGCCTTCCTGCGAAGCGCCGCACCCCAGCTACTCCCACCGCAACAGCAGGATGAGGTCTTTGCCGACACCTGGCGCACCATCACCACCACCGTGTCCACCACCCCCCAGCACACCAACGACCTCGCCAACCGCCGCTCACGCCGCCTCGACGTCGTCTCCCACCAGCAGACCCGAGCCCGCCGCCACCGGCGCATCACCCGTGCGAGCGCCATCACCCTGACCGTCGCCCTGGCCGGAACAGGAACCGCCGCGGCCGCCACCTACCTGGCCAGCCACACCGGGCAGCAGACCAGCGGCTGGCAGGTCGCCGCCGCGGGCCCGGGAGAGATCCTGCGCCAAAACGGCAGCGACTACCTCGACGTCGCCCGCCAGCTCACCACCGACATTCCCTTCGCCCCTGACCACCAAGTCCAGCGCGTCGCACAGTTCCGCACAGGCTTCCTGGCCGTCGGCGCTGACACCAGCATCACCGTCAGCGCCTTGCGGGCTCAGGTCGCACAGAACGCGATCTGCACCTGGGCGGACGCGTGGATCACCGCCGACACCACCGGGAACGCTGCAGCCCGGGAAGTCGCCTCGGACACCCTCGCCAGATCCCTGACCTGGACCGCGGTCAGCGATGTCGATCCCGTTCCGAGCAAGACCGGTGATCCGGGAGACGCTGGCGCCGAAACGGTCACCCGCTTCGGCTGGGTCCCCGCAATCGCTTCCGCCGCCAGCACCGGTGACCGGGCCGCGGTCGTTTCCGCCGTCACCGACAGCGGTCGCTGCTCCCCGGACCTGACCCCGTCGATCACCACCGCGCTGACCACTACGGCAACCGTCGACCCCGCAGCCCACGGCACAGCCCGATGAGCGCTCGCCCGCGTGCCGATGAAGACGCCTGGTTCGAGCAGCTTTTCCACAGCACCCGTGCCGATATCCTGGCCTACCTCACCCGCCGGACTGGATCAGGCGAGGCCGCAGAAGCCGCGGACCTGCTTGCTGACGTCTACCTGGTCGCGTGGCGACGACGAGACGACCTGCCCGAGGGCAAGGAACGGCTGTGGTTGTTCGGGGCCGCACGACGGTTGCTGGCCCAGCACCACCGGCACCAGGCAGAGACCCAGCGCCTGCACCAGGACCTGGCTCGACGGCGTCACCAGCCAACTGACGACCCGCATCGATGCTCCAGCCAGAGGCCCGCTGACGACAGCTTTTCAGTGGTCGCCGCGATCGTTCATGATGCCTTGAACGAACTCAGCGACCTGGACCAAGAATTGATCATGCTGACCGCGTGGGAACAGCTCAGCACCGCCGACGCGGCACGCGTCGTCGGGAATCACCGCCACCTCGGCACGGGTCCGGCTGCACCGTGCTCGCCGACGTCTCACCGCACACCCCAGCTTGCTGCGACTACTGGGCAAGAACCCTCCGGACACCGTTGAGGAGCGGACCCTGCAGGCGATCACCGACCACGGCTGACACGACCTCGCGGCCATGTCGCTGACCAGGACGTCCTCAACGTCAGCTCGACACGATCTGCTCGCCGGCGTGCGGGGCTCGACCGATGGAGACCTCTCCTCGTCCGCTGAAACCTGGCGACACCTCCACCGCCGTTGCGCACGGTGACCCACCCGCCATGGTGCAGCCCGCACGTGGCGACACGGTCTCGATGGCCCCCAGGTCCGGGTCCGAAGCCGTCATCACCACGATGCCTACCAGCTTCGGGGTGGCCGGGACCAGCGTCACGCGGATGTCCAAGCCGCGCTGGGCGAACGCCGCGGTCATCGCCGCCGCGGATGCCTCGGGGTCGGTGATCTCGGCCAGCAGCGCGCCCCCGCCGCCGTCGGCGCTGAACGTCACCCCGGCCGCGGCCACCGCTGGACCGGCCGGGGTCCCAGGCTCACCCGGGCCCAGGACGACCACCCCGGCCACTGCCCCCGCTAGGACGACCCCCAGCGCAAGACGCCGCGCAAGCGGCTGGGTCGACCGACGGGTACGGGAAGCAGGCCGTGCCGTGCGGCCGAGGAGAGCCGTAGCGGCCTCGGTCTGCAGCCACTGGCGGGTCAGGGCCTCACGATCGACGCTCATCATGGGGGTGTGGAAGGGCAGCTGCGTGGTCATCGGGTCTCCTGCGCGGTGTGCCGGTCGGCAATGGTTGGGGTGGCATCAACAGTGATCGGCGCCACCTCGAGGGGGTGCCCTGAGAAGAACCGGGGAAGGTGCGGCCGGTCAGGTGGCTTGGTCTGGGTCAGGTGCCGCAGCCGGGCGCGAGCACGGGACAGCCGGGAGCGGACGGTGCCGATCGGCACGCCCAGGGCGATGGACGCCGCGGCGTAGTCCAGTCCCCGCCCTGCGCACACGGCCAGGACGTCCTGGTCGTTGGGTGCGAGCCGGTCGAAAGCGCGGCGGGCCGCGGCCAGGTCAGCACCCAGGTCGAGGCGTTCGGCGACGAGGTCGGCATGATCGGGGCTGGTCAGCTCCAACGGCATCCGAGCCAGGGCGGCGCGGTGGCGTCGGGTAGTGCGCCAGCGGTGGCGGATCGTCCTGCCGGCCACGGCAAGGAACCACGGCAGCAGGCTGGTGCCGTGCAGCTCGACCTCATTGCGTCGGCGCCAGGCTTCGAGGAAGACGATGGAGGTCAGGTCCTCGGCGTCGGCCATGGAGCCGGTGCGCTGGTGGCAGTAGGAACGCACCGCGTGGTGGTGGCGGGTGAACAGGTCACCGAAGCTGTCGACGTCGCCGGCGGCAGCTCGTCCCCACAACTCGTCGTCGCCAGCAGCGTCGGCGCTGTCATCCATAGAGGTCACACCCTCCTATGGCCGCCGAGACGAACTGGTTCCATCCCATCTTGGTGCCCACCCGCGATCAACCGATCATGCCGCGACGAGCGCGCGTTCGTGCCCCCCTTTGGGGATACGACGGGGTCTGGCGGTTGCAGACGATCGCAGTGAACCGGTGGGGCAGAGCGACCTAGCCACACTCGGATCTGAAGAGCCGACAAAGGTCACAGGACGGAAGGACCACTGCGGTCGGCTCCAGGGGAGACGACGAAGGCCCTCGCCGTATCCGGCGAGGGCCTTCGTCTGTGGGTGGAGCTGAGGGGATTCGAACCCCTGACCCCCTCGTTGCGAACGAGGTGCGCTACCAGCTGCGCCACAGCCCCTGACTCGTCTTCCTGGGCACCGCACAACGGTGTCCCGGCAACGTCGTCGAGGTTACCAGTTACGCCGGCTTCCCCGGGACGCGCCCGTCCCGCGCGCAGGCGGTCAGCTCGCAACACGCTATTCGTTGACCGCCCGGGCCCGCTCGCGCAGGTCGATGATTCTCACGGGGGCGGGGGCGGGGACGAGGGCAGGCTCCGGCACCGGCACCGGCACCGGCACCGAGGTGGGAACCGTTACCGTCACCGCCACGGAGGGGGCCCTCGGCTTGAGCAGGTAGGTCGGCAGCGGCACGGGCACGGGCTGCCAGTCACCGTCGCGCCGTGACGGCGGGGGCGGCGCACTCGCGGCGGCGTCGGCGTGGGGAATGACCACTTCGGCGGGCTCCGCGGACGCGACCACTGCCGGGGCTGTCTTGATGAGGACCGCGCTCGGCTCGACCGGGGCGGCGGCAGCGACGACCAGACTGCGCGCCGCGGCAGCACCGTGCCTGCTCAATGCCGCGACCACCACGACCAACCCCAGAGTCGGCAGCAGCCCGCAGACCACCGGCGCCGACGACGTCGCCACCGAGAGCCACCCGAGGATCATCACGGCTGCGACCGCACCCAGTAACCTACGGCGTCGCACCAGAACTCTGTGCGGAGTCCTGCGCTGCGCCACCACCGCAACCGCAGTCGTCTTCCGCGGCAGCGCGGTGGCCCCCGCGAGAACCCCTCGGCCCGCGAGAACCGGTCGGGTCGAGCGGTCCGACATCACGACCGCCGGACCCACGACCGCCGGACCCACGGGGACCGAACCGAGCGGTGCCCGTTCCAGCGGCAGGGAACCGCGGCGTACGACGACGCGCATGGCCTGCGAATCCCGGTCCCCCGAGCGCGCCGCAGCGGTCCGGCGGTGGCGACGGATCGCATTGGGCACGAGGTAGGCGGCCCACAGCGCGATGATGACGAGGAAGATCAGGCTGCTGGCGGACACGGAATGCAACGCTACGGTTCCGCGACACCCAGAACCGGGAGCGTGACGGTGTGTCGCGTGGTGCAGTCGGGCAACGGCCCGGCCGTCGAGCCGTTCCGGGCCGGTCAGCCGGCCCTGCGCAGGTTGCGGTACCGGGTCAGCAAACCCTCGGGAATCTCGTCGGCGGTGAGGGCGAAGGTCCGGTGGTCACGCCATGCGCCGTCGATGTGCAGGAACTTCGCTCGTAACCCCTCGTCGCGGAGTCCGAGTTTCGCCGCGACCCGCAGCGAAGCCGCGTTCTCGGGTCGGATGTTCACCTCGATGCGGTGCAACCGAAGGACTCTGAAGCAATAGTCACCGACGAGGGCGAGCGCCAACGGCATGGTCCCGCGCCCGGCCACGCGTTGGTCGATCCAGTAGCCGACGTGGGCAGAACGCAGCGAACCCCAGGTGATGCCCGACACGGTGATCTGCCCCACGAGACGGCCGTCGAGTTCCACGACGAAGGGCAGCATGCGACCCGCCCGCGCCTCCCGGGTGAACCCCCGCACCATCTGCGCGAACGTCGGCGCCGGTCCGGCGAAATCGGGGCTGGTCGCCTCCCACGGCCGCAGCCACGACGCGTTCGCCGCGCGCACGGCGCGCCATCGGGTGGCGTCGCCCCTGCGCAGGGGGCGCAACGTCAGCACCCCCTCGCGCAGCTCGACGGGCCAGGAGGACGTCACGGCCGTGTCCTCGCGGAGGTTTCCGGCGGACGAGGATGGTCCTTGCCCTGCAGCTGGTCCACGGCGTGGGTGAGGAAACCCCCGAGCACCACGACACCGTCACGCGCTCCACCGGGCGAACCGGGCAGGTTCACGACGAACGTGCGCCCAGCGACCCCTGCGAGACCCCGGCTGAGCACCGAGGTCGCGATGCCCTTGGCGACACCGGCGGCACGGATCGCCTCCGGCACACCGGGGACCTCGTAGTCCAGAACGCGGGCGGTGCGTTCGGGCGTGAGGTCCAGCGGGCTCAGACCGGTGCCACCGTTGGTGACCACGACGTCGTAACCGGCGGCGACGGCATCGCGCAGCACCTCCTCGACGGGGTCGCCGTCGGGCACGACGAGCGGTCCGTCGACCTGGAAGCCGTACGACCGCAACCCCTCGGTGACGACGGGACCCGACGTGTCCTCGTAGACGCCGGCCGAGGCGCGGTTGGAGACGGTGACGACGAGCGCCCAACGGTGCTCACCGGATTGCCGGGTGTGTCGCCCGTCGGACTGCTGGGTGTGTTGCTGGGGCTGACGTTCAGGCATCGACGCTCCAGTCCCCCGACCGTCCCCCACTCTTGGCGGTGACCCGCACGCCGTCGATGACGGTGTGCTTGTCCACGGCCTTGACCATGTCGACGAACGTGAGCGCCGCGACGGTGACGCACGTGAGCGCCTCCATCTCGATGCCCGTGCGATCCGCGGTACGCACGGCACTGCGGATGTGCACCCCTGGGTGTTCACCGTCGGCCTCGACGTCGATGGTGACCTCGACGGCGTGCACCGCCACCGGATGCGCCAACGGGACGAGGTCCGGCGTCCGCTTCGCGGCCTGCAACCCGGCGAACCGGGCCATCGCGAGGGCATCTCCCTTGGGCAACCCGCCCTCGGCGAGCAGGGCGAGTACCTGCGCGGAACAGCGGACCCGTCCCTCGGCGCGCGCCTCGCGCACGGTGACGGGCTTGGCCGACACGTCGACCATCCGCGCGTGACCCGCGTCGTCGAGGTGGGTGAGGCGCGTCTCGTCCCCGCTCACGAGAGTGGCTCCAACGGCCCGAGCAGGATGCACTCGACCTCGTCGCCCACCTCGACCGCGGCCGTGCCGACCGGCACCACCGCGAGACAGGTGGTGCGCGCCAACGCCGTCACGAGGTGCGAACCGTGTCCGGAGACCGGTGCGACGTGCAGACGGCCGTCGTCACCGCGCGTCCAGGCCGCGCGCACGTACTGCTCCCTCGCCGGCGGGGAGGTCCACCGCTCCCCCACGACGCAGCGCACCCGGGGACGGTCGGGGTCGGGGCCCTCCGCACCCAGCATCCGGCGCAGGGCCGGACGCACGAACACCTCGAAGGACACGAACGAGCTCACGGGGTTGCCGGGGAGGGTGAAGACGGGGATCTTCTGCTCTCCCAGCGTTCCCGTCCCCTGCGGCATCCCGGGCTGCATGCCGACGCGGTCGAAGCGCACGTCGTGCACGCCCGGGCCGGAGAGGACCTCTTTCACCGTGTCGTAGGCACCCTCACTCACCCCGCCGGAGGTGACGACGACGTCGGCCCGCACCAGCTGGTCGTCGAGCACCCCCGCGAGCGCCGTGGCGTCGTCACGCACGACACCCACCCGATACGCCAGCGCTCCGACGTCCTCGGCCGCGGCCGTCAGCAGGTAACCGTTGGTGTCGTGCAGCTGGCCGGGGGCGAGCACCGTCCCCGGTTCGACGATCTCGTCACCGGTGGAGACCACGACGACGCGCGGGCGGGGACGGACCCGGACCCGGGCCCGGCCCACGGCTGCGAGGACCCCGATGTGGCGCGGCTGCAGACGGGTTCCCGCCTCCACGACCACGACCCCGGCGGCGACGTCCTCACCCGCCCGGCGTACGTGCTGACCGAGTCGGGGGACCTCACGCACCAGGACGTGGGCGACGCCGCGATCGGTCCATTCCACCGGGACGACCGCGTCCGCCCCCGGCGGGAGGGGCGCGCCGGTCATGATGCGCGCACTCACCCCGCCGGGAAGGCGCAGCGGATCACCTGCTCCGGCGGGGATGTCGGCGATGACGGGAAGCCCTACGGGATGCTCCGCGGTGGCGCCGTCGAGGTCGCGGACGCGGACGGCGTAACCGTCCATCGCGGAGTTGTCGAAGGCGGGCAGCGCCCGCGGGCTGACGACGTCCTCGGCCAGGACGCAACCCAGGGCGTCACGCAACGCCAGGTCGAGCGGCGGCAGCGGGCGCACGAGGTCCAGGCAGGTCCGCTGGTGCTGCGCGACGGTGGTGAGGGGGTGGACGGTCACGACCCGCAGGGTGTCACGACGACGCGGCGCTCGCTTCGCCCGCGCCCTCGGCGACGTATTCACCCAGCCACCGACGCAGGTCGGCGCCGATGTCGGCGCGTTCGCTGGCGAGGCGGACGACGGCCTTGATGTAGTCCAGCTTGTCACCCGTGTCGTAGCGGCGGCCGCGGAAGACGACGCCGTGGACGCCGAACCCCGGCCCGTCACCCTGGGCGAGGACCTGCAGCGCGTCGGTGAGCTGGATCTCGCCGCCCTTGCCGGGCGGAGTGTCGTGCAGCACCGCGAAGACGGCGGGGTCGAGCAGGTAGCGGCCGATGATGGCGAGGTCGCTGGGCGCCTCCTCGGTCTTGGGCTTCTCCACCAACCCCGTCACCTTCACCACGTCGGTGGTGTCGGTGGGCTCCGCGACGGCACACCCGTAGAGGTGGATCTGGTCGTGCGGGACCTCCATGAACGCGACCACACTGCCGCCGAGGCGCTCGCGCACGCCGATCATGACGTCCAGCAGCGGGTCGCGGGAGTCGACGATGTCGTCACCGAGGAGGACGACGAACGGTTCGTCCCCGACGTGCTGCTCGGCGACGAGGACAGCGTGCCCGAGGCCCTTGGGGTCGCCCTGGCGGACGTAGTGCACCTGGGCGAGGTCGGTCGACTCCTGGACGCGGGCGAGTTTCGCGTCGTCACCCTTGGCCTGCAGTGCGACCTCGAGCTCGACGTTGCGGTCGAAGTGGTCCTCCAGCGACCGCTTGTTCCGCCCGGTGATCATCAGGACGTCGGTGAGTCCGGCCCGGACGGCCTCCTCGACGATGTACTGGATGGCCGGGGTGTCGACCACCGGCAGCATCTCCTTCGGCATCGCCTTCGTGGCGGGCAGAAAGCGGGTTCCCTGCCCCGCCGCGGGGATGACGGCCTTGCGTACGGCCCGTCCGGGACCCTCATCGCGTTCGCTCATGAGCTGGGAGGCTACCGCCCGTTCCGAGGTCTGCACTGCCCGCAGTCACCGTCGAGCAGGGCAGGCAGGTCGTTCCGGGAGCAGAATGAGCACTGAGCATGCACTCATCGACAGCGTGTGAGCATCCAGGCCTTCAGCAGCAAGGACTGGGAGCATCCAGGACTCAGGAGCCGCCGTGCCCACGATCCGCCGCAGTACGACGACCTCGATGACCCAGGGCGTCGTCGGCCACCCCGACGCGGGCAGGCCGGGTCCCGGGCACGGTGACCTGAGCATTCAGGTCACCCCGGCGATCGACGTGACGGAGATGACCGCCCGCAAACTGCGCCTGCGTCGTGAGCTCCGGGCGGCCCGTCGTGCCGAAGCCGGGCGCGGTGTCGGCGATCTGGACGCCGACCTCGCCCGGGTACTCATGTCCTGCCCCTTGCTCGCCGGTGCCCGCCGCGTCGCCTGCTACACGTCGATGCCGGGGGAACCGGGTACCCGCGCCACGCTCGCGCAGTTGCGCCGCAACGACGTCGACGTACTACTGCCCGTCCTGCTGCCCGACGCCGATCTCGACTGGGAGCTGCTCCCCGCCCACGACACGGCTACAGCCCCCGGTCACCTCGGCCCGCACGCCATCGCGACCGCCGACGTCGTCATCGTCCCGGCGCTCGCCGTCGACACCGCCGGGCACCGCCTAGGCCAGGGGGGCGGGAGCTACGACCGGGCCCTGGTGCGCGCCCCCGCCCGCGTGCCCGTCCTCGCCGTGGTGCACGACGAGGAACTGCTCGACGCGGCCGTGAGTCCGCTGCCCTCACTTCCCCACGACCGGCCCGTGCACGCGGTCGCCACCCCGACGCGGTGGCTGTGGTTGATGACCTGACGCAGCGCCTGCTCGCAGTGCCCGCTGCGGAGCGCCTGCTCGTTGCGGTGAGACACCCGCCCGGTACTGTGCGGCATGACCCTCGAGGAGTTCAGCCGCATCCTGCTGCTGGCCTCAGGCGTGCTCCTGCTCGCGGTGCTCGCCGTCCGGATCTCGGCCCGCACGGGCCTGCCCTCCCTCCTCCTCTACCTCGGGCTCGGCCTCGTCCTCGGTGAGGACGGCTTCGGCATCCCCTTCGACGATGCCGAGGTGGCCCAGGTCCTGGGTTACGCGGGCCTCGTCCTCATCCTCGCCGAAGGCGGGCTCACCACCCGCTGGGAGACGATCCGAGGCGTCGTCGCCCCTGCCGCGGTGCTGTCCACGGTCGGGACCATGGTGTCCATCGCGGTCGTCGGGTCCGGAGCCCACCTGCTGCTGGGCACCGACTGGCCCATCTCGTTGCTCATCGGCGCGGTGGTCTCCTCCACCGACGCCGCGGCCGTGTTCTCGGTGCTGCGCTCGGTACCGCTGCCGAGACGGTTGTCGGGGTTACTGGAGGCCGAGTCCGGGCTCAACGACGCACCCGTCGTCATCGCGGTCCTCGCTCTGACCGACATCGCGACGGGCGAGGCGGGTCACGTCTGGTGGTTCTACGTCGCAGAGGCGGTGTTCGAGCTCGGACTCGGCACGGCGATCGGCGTCGGGGTCGGTTTCGCGGGTGCGATCCTGTTGCGCCGCATCGCGTTACCGAGTTCGGGGTTGTATCCGATCTCGGTGCTGGCGCTCGCCGTCGGGTCCTTCGCCGTGGCCGACGTCCTGCACGCCTCGGGGTTCCTGGCCACCTACCTGTGCGGGCTCGTGCTGGGAAACTCCCGGTTGCCGCACCGCAACGCGACGCGGGGTTTCGCGGAGGCCTTCGGTTGGCTGGCGCAGATCGGGTTGTTCGTCATGCTCGGTCTGCTCGCCGTCCCGTCGAGACTTCCCGGGGCGGTCGTCGACGCCCTGCTGGTGGGGCTCGTGCTGACGTTGTTCGCCCGCCCGCTCTCGGTCTGGCTCAGCCTGTCGTGGTTTCGCCAAGGGGCGGAACGGATCCGCCGGGCGGACCTGGCGTTCTTGTCCTGGGCGGGACTACGCGGGGCGGTGCCCGTCGTGCTGGCGACCGTCCCCGTGGTGGCGGGGATCGCGGGCGCCGACCGGCTCTTCGACCTCGTGCTCGTGCTCGTCGTCGTCTTCACCCTCGTCCAGGCCCCGACGTTGAGCCCGCTGGCGAAGCGGCTGGGGTTGATCTCGTCGGCACCGACCGAGGAGCTCGACGTCGAGGTGTCGCCCCTGGGGACGCTCTCGGCCGACGTCGTGCGGGTGCGGGTCGGGCCCGTGTCGAAGCTGCACGGGGTCGAGGTGTTCGAACTCCGCCTCCCCCGCGGCGCCAACGTCACCCTGGTCGCCCGCGACGGCTCGACGTTCGTGCCGCAGCAGCGCACGGTGCTGCGACACGGAGATGACGTCCTCGTGGTGACGTCCTCCGCGGAACGTGTGCAGGTCGAGGAACGGCTGCAGTCGATCAGTCGGCACGGCAAGCTCGCCGACTGGCGGACGTCGCCCCCCGACGGTGAACCGTGACGCACTGACCCCGGCATCCACCCACTCCCCGGGCGCGCCGACATCGGGCCCGCCGGACCCCTGGGGGTGGCTGTCCATCTCCGACGCCCGACCTCCGGGGTATTGTTGGCACTCGAACGCCCCGAGTGCCAATCGGGGTCCCGAAGTCCTGGAGACGACGTGCCGACCTACTCCTACGCCTGCCAGCAGTGCGGCCACCACTTCGAGATCCGCCAGTCGTTCTCGGACGACACCCTGACGGTCTGCCCGGAGTGCTCCGGGCAGCTCCGCAAGCTGTTCAACAACGTCGGGGTCGTCTTCAAGGGGTCGGGTTTCTACCGCAACGACTCCCGTAGCTCGTCGGAGTCCTCGTCCTCGGGGGGGTCCTCGGGCGGGTCCTCGGGCGGCGAGAAGTCCGAGTCGAAGCCGGCTGAGTCGAAGCCGTCCGAGTCGAAGTCGTCCGACTCGACGGGGAAGACGTCGGCGCCGAAGTCCTCCGACAGCGCATCCTCGACCTCGACCTCGACCGGTGGTTCCTCCACCGGTGCGTCGAAGTCCGGCGGCGGGTCCAGCTCCGCCTCCTGACGCGGCGCGGTGTCCACAGCCCCCGTCGGGGCTGCCCGCTCCACAGGACCCCGGCCGGCACCCCCTCCCTGGGGTGCCGGCCGTTTACGTTCCAGGCGTGCCCCTCACCGCTGTGCTCCACCCGTCTCCCCCGCCGCCGGCTCCTGCACCCCGGGGTCCCCTCGCGCGTCGTCGCCGCCGCCTCGTGCGGCGCTGGCTGAGCGCGGGGCTCGTGGCGGCGGCGGGGGCCGTGACCGTCTCGGCCCTGGCCCCTGCGAGCCCCGCGACGGCCGCGGTGCTCGTGGCCGTCACCGACCTCCCGGCCGGAGCCGTGGTCACTGCAGCCGACATTGAGGAGGTGGCCTGGCCCGCCGGCCTCACCCCGGGGGGTCTGCTCAGCCGTGAGGAAGCCACCGGCGCAGTCCTGGTGAGCGCACTACGTCGTGGCGAGGCCCTCACCGACACCCGGACCACCGGGGCCGGGCTGCTGACCGGCCAACCGCCTGGAACCCTCGGGGCGACGGTGGATGTGGGAGACCCGGCCGCCCTGCGCGGACTCGCACCGGGTGTGCATGTCGACGTCCTCGCCCGCACCGAGGACCCCGTCACCGGGTTGGCGACCGGCGCCGAGCGCGTCGCGTCCGACGTGGTCGTGCTGGCCGTGCCGTCGACGACCACCGAGAGCGGGTTTCTCGGGACGGGGCCGGCGGCCAGCGCGACCAGCGTGCTGGTGGCCGTCGACCCGACGACGGCAGCCGACCTCACCGCGGCTGCGGGGCGCACCGTGGTCGCCCTGCGCGCACCATGACCACAGTGCCCACCGTGCCCCCGGAGGTCACCGGAGATCACCGAACGGCCCGGCCTCACGACCGGCTCGTGGCCCCCCTGTGACGAAGACGACCACCGCGAACCGGGCTGTCGGACCGCAACGGGTATCCCCGCTGGGCGTCCGAGAGGACATGCTGAACCCATGGCCAAGGGCAGGCGCATCGCGGGGTGGATCATGATCGTGGCTGCGGTCACGTTGAGCGTGCTGACGTGGCGGATGCTCCGGGCTCCCGTCGTGCTTTCGGATGGGGTGCAATGCGCTTCGGTCTGGCAGGTGCACCGCGACGCAGGCCTGGTCGTCGGGGGGTTCATGTCCACCGCCGAACGCGCGGATATCGCGAGTCGGTGTCTGGCAGCAGGTGACGTCGACTGGCGGCGAGCTGGGCAGCTGGGGATCGCGGCGGGGGTGGCCTTGGTGACCGGTGCTGCTGTGGTGAGCGCCAGCTACCGGCGAAGCCCGGTCGTGGTGGGGTGACGAAGCTGCCCACCGATGGACCGGGCAGTCAGCGCCGGGAGTCCTGTGCGGATGTCTGTCGCCGCCGACTCCCCGACCGCGCATCAGCCGCTGACTCACGCGCGACCGGTGCCACCACACCGCAGGTGGTGCATCCACGCTCCTACCGCCGCCACGGCAGTGACGGCCGCGCCCGCCCAGAACGCGCTGCCGATGCCGTGGACGTCGATGAGCACGCCCGTTCCGGCGGTCCCCAGGGAGGCGCCGAGGTTGAAGGCGGTGTTCACCCAGGTCGTGGCCTCCGACCCGCCGTCCACGACGCCGAGCCGGTCCGCGGCGGTGTACGTCACCACCGCCAGGGGTGCACTGGCCAGCCCCACCACGACCAACGCCGCTGTCAACCACGCAAACCCGGGCAGGAGCGCCGGGACGGCTGCCGCGGCGGCGGTGACCGCGGACAGCGCGGCGAGCACGCTCCAGGGCGAGACCTCGCCCAGGCGAGGACCGCGGACAGAACCGGCCACCTGCCCCCACGCCAGACCGCCGACCGCGGCGGAGACCGACAGGACCGCCAGCAGCAACCCGGCCACGGAGGCGTTCGCCTCCTGCTGGCCGCGGGCCACGACGGCGACCTCGAGCGGGTCGTTACCCAACCCGACGAAGACGGTGAAGACCAGCAGTGCCGCGTACCCGGGTCGCGTCAGGGGACCCAGCAGGCGGCGCAGGCGCGAGGCGGCCGATCCGGTGGAGGCGTCGGAGGAAGCTGTTGTCGTGGTGGTCCCCACCGGGACGGATGTCTGCGGGCCGGGGTCTGTTCCGGCGTCCGGAACGGCGCAGACCGGCAGTGGCGAGGTCGCCATCACGGCCGAACCCAGCAGGTGCGCTGCGGCGGTGCAGGCCAACGCGAGGGCCGGTGTGATCGCCTGGGCCAGGGTCGCGGCCAGCACCGGGCCGAGGGCGAACACCCCGGACTCCACGACGGCGTCGAGGCTGTAGGCGCGTTGCCGGGCGCCCGCCTCGGGGGTCGATCTGGCCCACACCGCGCGCATCGTCGCCCCGATGGGTGGGGCGGCCAACCCCGCCACGGCGGCGCCGGCGAGGTAGACCGGTGGGGAGGTCACACCGGCACCGGCGGCGGTGGCGATCCCCACCAGCGAGAGGCCCAGCAGGGTACTGAGCAGGGGCAGCACGCGGCGGGGGCCTTGGAGGTCGAGCAGCCGCGCCTTGGCGGGCATGCTGAAAGAGCTGATGCCGTAGGCGCCGAGGGCGGTGCCGGCAGCGGCGTAGGACCCGGTGGCCGACTGCACGGTCAGGAGAAGGGAAAGGACCAAGGTGGCGTAGGAGAGGCGGGCGAGGGTGGCGGCGGTGAAGACCAACCGCACTCCGGGCAGAGCCAGGAGCGCGCGGTAGTTCAACACCGGGTCGGGGTGGGACACGGAGGATCTCCATCAGGGCACGGCGGAGCCGACCGCAGCTGGCACGCGTGCTGCCGGCGGTCGACTCGGCGGGGGTCGGGTGGCTCGAGCGTGCGCGGTGCACGCAGGGGCCCGACCTATCCCTGAAGCTTGATCACAACCTCACGGTAACGAA